>DATLHT010000122.1:0-21496 GCA_035539795.1 Burkholderiaceae bacterium | reverse complement strand
AGCCCATCGTTTCGCCATCACTGGCATGCGTGCCAAGCGCGCCAAGGCGCGCACCACCTCGCGGCTGGAAGATATCGAAGGCGTGGGCGCCAAGCGGCGTCAGCGGCTGCTGGCGCGCTTTGGCGGGCTGCGCGGCGTGGTCGCGGCCAGTATTGAGGAACTTGCGAGCGTGGAAGGCATCTCGTTTACGCTGGCTGAGGAAATCTATCGCCAACTGCATTGAGTGCACGGGAATTGCCGGCAACATATACAGCGGGGTGGGCGGACGTGCCGAAATCGGCGACAATGCTTGTGCTGCGCATTTGTGCTGTTTCCGGCGCAGGCCATCTTCTGACGAACCACCATGCCCCTGAATCTTCCGATCCTGCTGACATGGCTGCGTGTGGCGCTTATCCCGCTCGTGGTCGGCGTGTTCCATCTTCCCGAGTCGGTGCTGGCGCCGCATCTGCAGAATGTTATTGCCGCGGGCTTCTTCGTGATCGCCGCAGTCACGGACTGGCTCGATGGCTTTCTGGCACGCCGCTGGAACCAGACCTCATCGTTCGGGGCCTTCCTCGATCCGGTCGCCGACAAGCTGATGGTCGTCGCGGCCCTGCTGTCGCTGCTGGCACTTGACCGCGTCTCGGACCTGATCGCCCTGATCATCATCGGCCGCGAACTGACGATTTCGGCCTTGCGTGAATGGATGGCCCAGATCGGCGCCTCCAAGAGTGTGGCCGTCAATTTTTTCGGCAAACTCAAGACTGCATGCCAGATGACGGCCATTCCGCTGCTGCTGTGGCATGACCCGGTCGGCACACTGGATATCGCACGGATCGGGACCTGGATGATCTATGCGGCCGCAGTGCTGACGCTGTATTCCATGTTCTACTATATGAAGCTCGCCTGGCCGCAAATCCGCGAGCGCAGCCGCTGAAGCGGATTTTGCAAAACGATGCTTGACGAGCGGTGCCGGTTTTTGCCATAATCTCGTTCTCGCATCGCAGCCATGTGATGTGAAAGCAAAGCCGGTGGCAAGTCAGTCATGACTTTTTTGCCGGCGCCGTTGTACGGGACCCTGCGGGAATAGCTCAGTTGGTAGAGCGCAACCTTGCCAAGGTTGAGGTCGCGAGTTCGAGCCTCGTTTCCCGCTCCATCTCTACAACGTGTATTGCCAGTTGCTGTCAGCTAGCTACTGGTGATTTTGCAGGCGTATTGCCAGACCACGCGGGAATAGCTCAGTTGGTAGAGCGCAACCTTGCCAAGGTTGAGGTCGCGAGTTCGAGCCTCGTTTCCCGCTCCAGAATTCAGTCGGCGAGTACATCGCATGCCGACACGAAAAGGCCCATCCGGGCCTTTTTTATTTCCCTTCTTGTTTCTTCTGCAGCCTGTCAAAACTTGCTAATGCAGGTGCGATGGTTTGCTCTTGTCGCGTTTCCGCGCCCTTCCATTATTGTGCCGGGCCGTCGGCATGATGGGTTTTCCCGCTGCGTGGATATCAAGGCATCCAGCCCTTGGTACCGGTGAATGCCCGCCAGACCGGCACCTTACCGCAAGGGCGACAGCCCAGGCCGTTTGAGTCGAACTTATGTATAATGAGAAACAATCTCATTTGCATTCTTCCTGTATTTCCAAAGTTCAACGTGTACCGTCCGGATGGCTATCGGTTCTGCATCCTCTCTTTCGCTCGCCCTCGAGATGCTGTATCGCGAGCATCAGCCCTGGCTGCTTGGCCGGCTGCACCGGCACCTGGGCAATCCGGCAGATGCCGAAGACGTGACGGCAGAGACGTTCACGCAAGTTGCCGAAAGTGGCGCTGCAGCGGAACTGCATGAGCCGCGGGCATTTCTGACCACGGTGGCCAAACGCATCCTGTTTCATCTATGGCGTCGCCAGGATCTCGAGCGCGCCTATCTGCAGACACTGATGACGCTGCCAGAGGCGGTGGCGCTGTCGGCCGAGGACCATGCATTGCTGATCGAAGCCCTGGCCCGCATCGATCAGGCGTTGGCGCGCCTTCCTGTGCCTATCAAAACCGCTTTCCTCTACAGCCGCCTCGATGGGCTGACCTATCCTGAAATCGCTGAAAAACTGGGCGTCTCGCTGGCAACGGTCGAGCGCTACATGAAGCGTGCGCTGCTGCAATGCGCGGGATGCGGGGCATGAGCCGCGCAGGTGTGCCAGCCATGGACGGCGCAGAACCTTCATGCGATAACACGGCACTGCGTGCTGCAGTCGATTGGTGTGTGCGCCTTGAGTCCGGTGGGCTCAGTGAGGCCGAACGGCTGGCATTCGAGCACTGGCGGTCTGCCGACGTGCGGCATGCGCAGGCCTGGGCACAGGTCGGCAGACTGCTGGACAATCCGCTCAATGTCGTGCGCGGTCTGGCGCAGCAGGCGCCGGGGCAGGCCCATGTCGCGCACGCGGCGCTGCTTAGCACCCGGCGCCGCAAACTGTTGCGTGGCGCGCTGATGGTGGCCGGTGTTGCCAGCGGCACCGCTTTTCTGGCCAATCGCGTGATGCCGGTCAGCCAACTGCTGGCGGATGTCAGTACCGGTACCGGGGAGCGCCGTGAGGTCGGATTGCCCGATGGCAGCCGGCTGCTGTTGAATGCGCGCAGTGCTGTCAACATCCGTTTTTCAGAGGTGGGGCGCATCGTCGAATTGCGGGCCGGTGAATTGATTGCTTCGGTGCGGCGAGATCTAGCGCGGTCTTTCTCGGTCGAATCGATCCATGGGCGGATCGCCGCGAGCGAAGGGCAATTCATGGCGGGGCTGCATGCAGATGGCGGGCATGCCGTCGCGCTTTCCCATGCGGTTGCTGTGGAAACGCACGGCGGGCAGCGCCTGCGCCTGGAGGCGGGCGAGGGTGCGATCTTTACTGCCGGACAGATTCAGCGCATGGCCGGTGCGGCAACGACACAGGCCAGCTGGCAGGAGGGCGTCCTGACTGTCGAAGACCAGCCGCTGGGCGAGGTCGTGCAGGCGCTGCGCGCCTACTATCCCGGCATCATCCGCGTTTCGCGCGAGGCCGAATCCCTGCGCGTGTTCGGCATGTTTCCCCTGGAAGATCCGGAGCAGGTACTGCAGCTGCTGGCGCACACGCTGCCGCTCGACGTCCGCCGGCACGGCTGGGTGGTACTGATCGGACGACATGCATCGCAAACCTGAATTCAGTGAGGGGTTTTTCGCGCTCGTTCCACATAGGCATGGAGGAACCAACGAGGAGGCTCTCTTTCATGTCTGACCAGAATTTTCCACGATGCCTGCCGCAGTTCGCGGGATCCGGATTGCTGGCCGCCGCGTGTCTGCTGGCGGCCGTTGCACCTGTACATGCAGCTACCCCGGCTGTGGCCGAAGTGGACCAGCTGATCACCGTCGATATTCCTGCCGGGCCGTTGTCCACGACGCTGATGCGCATCGGGCAGCTAAGCGGCCGCGCCATTGCGGCGGATCCAGCGCTGATGACCGGCCGCCAGGCGCCGGCGATTCGGGGCCGCATGGTGGCTGAGCAGGCGGTACATCAGGCGTTGGCGGGTTCGGGGCTAGTCGTCGATACCACGGCGAGCGGGGCATTCAGCATCCGTCGCGCGCCGGCTGCGGCAGAAACTGCTCCGGTGCAGGCGCTGCCCGAAATGACAGTGACCACGAGCCGTATCGGCTCCAGCCTGATGGCGCCGACGCAATCCGTGACGGTCATCGAAGACCGCGAGCTGGACGACCTGCGTGCCACATCGCCCAATCTTGGCGTGCTGCTGAGCAAGGCCGTACCAGGGCTCTCCGATTCGAGCCGGAACCTGACCGATTTCGGCCAGACGCTGCGTGGCCGCACGGCGCTGGTATTGGTCGATGGCATTCCGCTCAACACCAATCGCGACTCGTCGCGCAATCTGGTGAATATCGATCCGGGTCGCATCGCGCGCATCGAAGTGCTGCGCGGCAGCAGTTCTCTGTACGGCAGCGGAGCCACCGGCGGCATCATCTCGGTGACCACGCGTCCGGCCGGCGGCGAGCCGGTGTCGGAGACTACAGTGGGTGCCGATCTGTCGCTGTCGCGGCCCAGCCGCGAGGGCATGGGCGGACAGGTACAGCATGCGCTGTCGGGCGGTGGCGAGATGATCGACTATGCGCTCGACGTATCCTACCGGCGTATCGGCGGATCGTACGACGCGCGCGGCCACCGGATCGCCCCCGATGCCAGCCAGGGTGACCTCTTCGATTCGGATACGTACAGCGTGGGGGGCAAGGTCGGCCTGCGTATCGATGCGGATCAGCGCCTGCAGTTCGCTGCCAGTTATCTGCGTGCCCGTCAGGATACCGAGTATGCAAGCGATCCTGCGGTGGCGCGCACTGCGCTGGGCACCGCCACGGCACGGGCCATCAAGGGTCTCGATCTGGCCCGGCAGAATGAGGTCGAGAATACGCTGGCCAGCATCAACTACGATCACAAGGATCTGCTGGGTAGCTCGCTGTCGGCCCTGGTCTACGCACGCGACGGCGCCACGCGCTTTGCGCCGGCCGATTTGCGCAGCAATGTGAATCGAGGCAACAACATCGATCAGGTCATGCAGAACAACAAAGTGTTCGGGGCGCGGCTGACGGTCGATACACCGCTGGGCGCAGCGGAGAAGACGCGACTGGTCTGGGGTGGCGACTTCATCCAGGAGCGCAGCAATATGCCGCTCGATGTGTTCGATCCGGCCATCTACGACGCCAGCGGCGGACTGGTATTCCGTACCATCGGGCAGAAGACATACCTGCCGTGGACCACGACGCGCAGCATCGGCCTGTTCGGCCAGCTGCAGCACAAGTTCAACGATCAGTGGTCAGCCGAAGGCGGCGTACGCTTCGAAAAAGCCAGTGCCTCGTTCGACGCGTTCCAGCCGCTGTCGCAATCGCGCGTATCCAATCCTGCCACCGTACCGGGCGGGCGCGTCAGCTACGATGCCGTGATGTACAACGCCGGATTGACCTTCAAGCCGGTCAAGGGACATGAACTGTACGCGTCCTTCAGCCAGGGGTTCGACCTGCCCGATGTGGGACTGCAGCTGCGCAATGCCGGGGCGCGTTTCGACATCAATGCCTCCGATCTGCAGGCCGTCAAGACCGATAATTTCGAGCTCGGCTGGCGCGGACGTTTTGCCAGCACCATGGCTTCCGTGAGCCTGTTTCGTTCGCAATCCGATCTTGGCGGCGTGCAGTCCTTCAACAACGGTTTGATCCTGACCCGTACCAGCGAACGTATCCATGGGGTCGAAGCAACGCTGGATTACTACGGCGACGATGATGCGTGGTCGGCAGGCGGCACGCTGACCTGGATGACCGGCAAGGAAACGCCGCCGGCCACGGGCGTTAGCCAGAAGATGACGGGCTACCGCATTCCACCGCTGAAGATCACGGCGTATGGACAATACCGGCATACACCGCGCTGGCACAGCCGGGTGCAGGTCACGTGGTTTGGCGCGCGCGACTACCGGCTGGCTGATGGCCGCACGCAGTTCGCTCGCGCGGATGTGCACAGCTATTACACCGTTGACCTTGTAACACGCTATGAGCTGGACAAGCGCAACAGTTTCACCGTAGGGGTACAGAATTTATTCAACAAATACTATCTGCCGCTGTATAGCCAGCTGCTGCGCAGCGGCAACAACAACAGCCGCTTGCCGGCCGCAGGTGCCGTGCTGACAGCCACGTACAGCCATCGCTGGTAAGCCATGCGCCGGGTCTGGGTTGCGGTGCACCGCTATTGCGGGCTGGCATTGCTCGTGTTGTTGCTGGTCAATGCGGTCACGGGCAGCTTGATCGCCTTCGAGCATGAGATCGATGCGTGGCTCAACCCGCAGTTGCATCGTGTGGCAGACCGTCCGGCACTGGCGCCGGATGCCTTGATCGCACGCGTGGAGCAGGCGCATCCGCATCTGCAAGTGAGCCAGATACCGCTGGATGCGCAGCCCGGGCAGGCGTACGAGCTGCGCGTCGTACCACGCCTCGATGCAACAACGGGCAAGCCCTACGTGTTGGGTTTCGACCGCCTGTTCGCCGATCCTGCCACAGGGGCAGTGCTCGGGCATCGCACATGGGGTGCCTTGCGTGTGGACCGCGTGCACGTGATGACATTCCTGAACGTGCTGCATCGCAAGTTTCAACTGCCCGGCAAGTGGGGCATGTGGCTGACCGGGACGGCCGCACTGGTCTGGTTGTTCACCGCGCTGGTCGGTACCTGCCTGACGCTACCGCGTCTGAAGGCGTGGCGCGCGGGCTTCTGGCAACGGTGGAAGCCGGCATGGCAGATCAAGCGCGGCGCAGCGTGGCAGCGTACGACGTTCGACTTGCATCGTGCCTTGGGTCTCTGGACGCTGCCGGTCGCACTGACGCTGGCTGTGTCGGGCGTGTATTTTAGCCTGGGCAACGAAGTGTTCCGGCCTGTTGTGCGCTGGTTCGCACCGCTCAGTGTGCACCCGATCAATCACCTGCAGCCCCGTCCGGGGCCCACGATGCCGCCAGCTTTCGGTACAGAGGCAGCCATTGAGCGGGCGCGGGCCTATCTGCCGCCTGCCGCGCACGCCTTTCAGCCCTGGTATGCGAGCCATGTCCCGCGGCTGGGTGTCTATCGGATTGCCTTCAAGGAAGCGGGCATGCGCGAGCAGCGTCTTCGCCTGCGCTATGAACAGGTCTTTATCGACGATCGCAGCGGTGCGCTCAAGGGATTCAGTGGATACGAGACAGGGACGTCGGGAGATCGTTTCCTGATCTGGCAGTATCCGCTTCATACCGGCCGCATTCTGGGCTGGTGGGGGCGCTTGCTGGTCTGCATGGGCGGTGTGGCAACCGAGTCCTTATGCGTGGCCGGGCTGATGGTCTGGTGGTCGCGGCGCCCGTCGCGGCGCATGCAGGTGGCGCGCGCGATGCGGACTGCCTGACATGCAGCTACCATTCTTGCCTACGATTCACTCGGGCTTCCATTCCGTATCCGATGACAAAGCATGACCCTCATGCCCTCTCGGCGCTGCCCGGATCCGCCAGCCGATGTGTGGTGATCTCCGGCTGTTCCGGTGGTGGCAAATCGACCTTGCTCGACGTTCTCGCACAGCGTGGCCATGCGGTTGTGCCGGAACCGGGCCGCCGTGTCGTACAGCGCGAACAGGCCGGTACGGGCCGCGCATTGCCGTGGGTCGACCTTGCAGCGTTCCTGCATCAGGCCTTGGCCCTGGCAACGGCAGACCATGCGGAATACCGCTCCGCGGCAGACTGGGTGTTCTTCGATCGCGGCATGGTCGATGCGGCGGATGGGCTGCGGCATCTCACCGGCATGCTGCCGGTCGACGCCGCAGAGCTGCAGTCGTATCACGTCAACGTGTTTCTGGCGCCGCCGTGGCCGGAAATCTATGTGGGCGATCATGCGCGCCGACATGACTTCGCGGCGGCCGAGGCGGAGTACTGGCGGTTGCGGACGGCATATGCCGCGCTCGGCTATCGCTTGCACGAGCTGCCGCGACTGGATACCGAGGCACGGGCCGATTGGTTGCTGGCGCAGTTGCCTGCCGCTGGATGAGTTGTGGTCGATGAGTTGTGGCTGACTGAGCCGCGGCCGGCGTATGGCCGGCCGGGCTTCCATCATGTCATCACGCCGCGTTGGCTGCGCCAGGGTGCGCTGTCCATGTCAATCCAGCGTCATGCAGACGATTGCACGCGCACAGCAACGCCAGGATCGACGCGGTCACGATATTCCCGTGCTGGCCCACACCGAAGCGCGTGCCGGCGATTTCCGGCGTAGCCAGTTCGACGATGGCAACAGCCTCTGCGCCGGCGCCCGCGCCCAGACTGCGCTGTTCGTAGCTGTCGATGCGTACGGCAATGCCGAGCGTGGTCGCCAGCGCATCGACGGCAGCCGCGAGCGGACCGTTGCCGGCGCCTTGCAGATGCCGGATCGTGCCGTCGGCCGCGCGCAGCTGCAGTTCGATACGCTGGCCTTCTGCCGTGTCGAGCAGGGTATGCGCGTGGTAGCGGAACGCACCCCGGCCCAGCGGCGGGGCATAGGTATCCTGAAAGATGCGCCACAGCGTCTCGCTGTCGATCTCGGTGTCGCTGCTGTCGGCATGCCGTTGCACCACGGCGCTGAACTCGACCTGCATGCGGCGCGGCATGGCGATGCCATGGTCGCGTTCAAGCAGGTAGGCAATGCCGCCTTTCCCCGATTGCCCGTTGATGCGTACGATGCTGTCGTACGTTCGCCCGAGATCCTTAGGGTCGATGGGCAGGTAGGGTACTTCCCAAAAATCGTCTGGCTGCTGGGCCGCGAAACCCTTGGCGATGGCATCCTGGTGCGAGCCCGAGAAGGCGGTGAATACCAGATCACCCACGTACGGATGACGTGGATGGATCGGCAGGGCGGTGCAATCCTCGGCGATGCGCGCCACTGCGGCGATGTCGGAGAAATCGAGTCCGGGGTCGATGCCTTGCGTGTACAGGTTGAGCGCGAGCGTGACCACATCGAGATTGCCGCTGCGTTCGCCGTTGCCGAACAGACAGCCTTCGACTCGCTGCGCACCTGCCATCAGTGCCAGCTCGGCGCAGGCGATGCCGGTGCCCCGGTCGTTGTGCGGATGGATGGAAAGCGTGATGTGCTCGCGCCGCGCCAGCCGGCGGTGCATCCACTCGATCTGGTCGGCGAAGACGTTGGGGGTGGCGACTTCGACGGTCGTCGGAAGATTGACGATCATGGGCCGCGATGGGCCCGCGTCCCAGGTACGGATCGCCGCGTTGCAGACCTCCAGCGAAACCTCCAGCTCCGCCATCGAGAACGTTTCAGGCGAGTACTGCAGGACCCACTCGGTTTCCGGGTGCTGCGCGGTGAGGGATTTGAGGAGCTGCACATGGTGCTCGACCAGTGCGACGACTTCACCTACCGACATATCGAACACCACGCGCCGCCATACCGGGGCCACCGCATTGTAGAGATGCACGATGGCGCGCCGTGCCCCGCGCACGCTGCGCACAGTCTCGCGAATCAGGTCTTCGCGCAGCTGGGTGATGACCATGGGCGTGACGTCATCGGGAATGTGTCCTGCGTCGATCAGATGCCGGATGATCTCGAAATCGGTACGCGAGGCTGAGGGAAAGCCGACTTCGATTTCCTTGAAGCCGAGCCGCACGAGTTCATGGAACAGGCGCAGCTTGCGCTCGCGGTTCATCGGTTCGAACAGGGCCTGGTTGCCGTCGCGCAAGTCGGTGGACAGCCAGACTGGTGCCTGCGTGATGGTGCGGGATGGCCATTGCCGGTCGGTCAGCGGAATGGGCGGAAAAGGGCGGTACTTGGTGTCGGGTCGGTTCAGCATGATGGCCTCGATTGGAGCAATGGGAAAAGACAGCAGTCGATTCCCCTGCCTTCCGATGGAGTCCATGCGGAAAGCTCGCCGAGGCCGGGGCTGGGGGAATCAGGAGTCAGTCAGACATGGCGCGCACGCTTGCAGACCCCGGCCGGGAGGCAGGGGTAGCGATAGCAGGAGGGCAGTGCGGTGCGCGATCATGCGGACGATGGGAGGTCTGGAGATGGAATGGTCAAACGATAGGCTCAGCATAGGAGATCGTTGCCTGTCTGTATCAAGATAAATGGACGAGTATTGTCGTAAAATGGTCAAACCAATGATATTCGCTTGTCCATGGCCACTCCTGGTTCTACTGCTTCCGTCCGGTCACGCCGCACGCCCCGGCCTGTTCCTGACCTGTCGCCATACGAAACGGCGCCCGTCCCCGTCGCCGGCATCGCTGTCGACTATGCGGCCGGCAGCCGGATTCCCCCGCATCGTCACGCACGCGCGCAGTTGCTGTATGCCGTGAGAGGCGTGCTAACGGTCATGACCGGGACGGGCCGCTGGATCGTGCCGCCGCATCGCGGCGTGTGGCTGCGGGCCGGAGCGGAGCACGCGGTGGAGATGCGCGGCGCGGTGCAGATGCGCAGCCTGTTCATCGATCCACAGGCGGTTTCCGATCTTCCGGATGAAGATGGCGTGATCGACATCTCGCCGTTACTGCGCGAGCTGATCGTCGCCGCCACGCAACTGCCGCTCGACTATGACGCCAATAGTCGAGCCGGTCGCCTGATGCGGTGCCTGCTCGATGAACTGGCGGCTTTGCCGCGACTGCCGTTCTACCTGCCGTGGCCCGACGATGCCCGCATCGCCAGTGTCTGCGCCATGGTCGTCGACGCGCAGGACGTCCCTGTCACGGCCGAGGCGTGGGCGCGCCGCCTGGCGATGAGCCCCAAGACGTTCCACCGCCATTTCCTCGCGGCCACCGGCGTGTCGTTCGGACGCTGGCGGCAGCATGCCCGGCTGCTGCATTCGCTGGAAGACCTGGCACAGGGTTTGCCGGTGCTGGAGATCGCATTCCGCCACGGATACGAGAACCAGAGCGCTTACGCTGCCGCCTTCAAGCGCCTGTTCGGCATGCCGCCCTCACGTTTCTACCGGGCGGAAACGGCATGAATCATGGGCAAGGGGGGACACTTGGCAAAATTAGCTTGACGCGCCGTGCAAACAACGACATAATTGCGTCCATTCTGTCGCGGAGGACAGGAAAAACCCTTTGTGAATCAATGGGTTGAGTGGGCCTCCAGCCCCGATCCTGTTCCGCTCCCCAAGGGAAGCGAGATGTTGCGCTTCCCTTTTTGTTTGCAGTGACGGCTCCCCGGTTTGCCGGGATACGCGGCGACTGTGAGTGAGGGGGCGAATGCGTGCCCTGCACGAATTTCTGCTTGCAGTTACAATGCGCCTCGTCGTGCGATTTCGTGCACAGGCAGCGTCACCTGGCGGGGTGGCAGAGTGGTTATGCAGCGGCCTGCAAAGCCGTGGACGCCGGTTCGATTCCGACCCCCGCCTCCAGTTATACAAAAGCCCCGTTGTCGGGGCTTTTTTTATCCCCTCTGCTCCGGCTGTGTGAGTTTGCAGGCATGTACATGCCTGCAAACAGAGTGCGGAGCTGACTGCGCTAGCGCCATGTGTCCCGCAGCGATGATACGCGTCTGCTTTTCCGTACCCGTTCCGGTACTGGCACCATGAGTGCAGCAGGCGTTGCCGCCCCGCCACTACAGTACGGCATCTGCCGCCATCAATTCCCACTTACCGCTGCAACAGGCTCAAGCTAAAAGACCCGGGTCCCGGTGCAATACCGGGCCCAGGTCTTTGGCCTTTGAACTGACCGCCCAGTTTGGAGGGCCAGTCGAGGGGCAGGGCTTTCTCGTTGCTGGCCCGATCTACGGCCGGGTTACGCTATAGGACATGAAATGCCTGTCGACGCGATTGTCGAGTGCTACGCTGATGCCGGTCCCTTGAAAGCCGCGGCTGATCGTCGCGGCGTAAGGAATCGGGCTACCGGTGCTGTTGTCCACGCCCTGCGGCCGCGAACGCATGCCAGGGATCGGGTTGTTCAGCGTCAGCGTGTCCACGCGGCCGTTGTCGCTGCCGCTGCTCGTCAGCTTGCGCGTGATCGACGTCTCGGTCGACGCCGTGATGACGGTGGAATTGCGTGCAACGGCGTTCGTCGCAACGCTCGGGTCTCCCCCTGAGTTCAGCACGGTATTGTTGCCGGAGTCGAGGACGACGTTCTGGGTAACATCCCAAAACTTCGACTCGGTTCCGACCGGTGCAGGGCTGATCGTGTTGGGCCGCGTCAGCACGAAGCTCGACTTCAGCACCTCGGCCGCGAGGCTGCCGCTCGGGTTGTTGGTGCCGAACAGTGTCAGCGCGCCGTTCGGTGCACGGAAGCCATAGACGGGTGACGACCCGCTGCCGTACTGCAGGCTAAAGGTACCGTCTGAGTTGGCCTGGAGGGTGACGGCCTCGTCGGTATCGACGGCGCAAACACTGAAGTTGTTCGCCGGGACGTCGTAGTCGCACACGGTGACTTTGCCGTCCGCAGCGATGGTCATCTCGCCGATCCAGTGACGTGCAGTGTTACCGAAGGAAGCCTCTTCGACGCCGCTCTCCAGGAACTCCCACTTGCCCTGTACCGACGTGAAGCTGTGCGCCTGTATCGGGAAAATGAAACCCGCGCGTTCCGCATCACGCGTGATACCAGCGCCAGCCGGGCCGATCATTACCGTGGTCGGGGCACTGCCAGCCACATCGAACTCGCAGGCCTGGCTGCTTGGTGTGATCACGTGGTCGCCGTCGGCAGCCTTGAGTAGCCCGGCGCCGAAGTCGATCTCGACGATATCTGAAGCGCCGATGTAGTCGACGATGCGGTACTTGCCGCTCAGCGCCTGCGGGCAGCCGGCCAAGGAGCCTTTGGAGATGTTGGTCACCACCTCGTTCAGCGTTGTCGGTGCGCCGCTGCCGGCGGTGCTGGCGATCTGGCTGACTACCTGTGCCAGTGTCGCGGGGCTCACCACCGTGCCCAGTTGGTCGAGCAGCCTGTCATAGTTGTTGCCGCCCGAGGGGTTGGCGGAAGTTGCTGCCACCAGGGGGGTGTTGAACGGATCGATCGTGGTCAGGTCCACACCCGCGGCAGTGCTCAGTGCAGACAAGATGTCGGTGCTGGCTTGGGTAAGCGCTGTGCTGGTGACGGCGCTGCCCGAGCCGAAGTTGGTGAACAGGTCGGAGGGCAGGGTGCCGGCGGCGCGCGCCAGAATCATTTCGGTCAACGGGGTGACATTGGCGGTGGCCGTGGTGGTTGAGTTGCTCGTCGTACCCGCTTGCGCCAGCGAGTGCAGTGTCACTTCCACGCCGTTGACCAGGCCGGTCACCTTGACGATACAGGGCAGGGAGCCATCGGTGACCGTCACGGTGTAACCTCCGGATGCGTTGGTCGTCGCCGTGCCGGTGCCGGAGGCGCACTTCACGTCCACCGGACTACCAGCCAGGGCGAGGCCGGTTGCCGCCACACCGGACAGTTGCAGACTGGCTTGCGCGGGCGTAACGGCGGTGCCACCACCATCGCCGCCACCGCCGCCGCATGCGGCCACCAGGGCTGCGGCCGAGACGGCCGCAGCAGTCAAACTGAGCGCTTTCAGTTTCATGTCATCCTCGATCTAGATTTTTTGGCTTACGACAAGCGGGGGGAGGGGCCCTGGTCTATCAACGGTTGCCAAGGCTTTTCGCTCGTTAGCGTGGCTGAACTCGCATAGCGCGGCTATCACCCATTTGGGGGCAAGCACGGCCATCATTCGGAGGGGTATTCAATGGCCTTCGGCATGATGAAATGCTTGTTTCTGACGGCTCTTCCCGGAAGGGGCGTTCTGGACGGTCAGCGCATCAGTATGTGGAGAGCAGGCAGTGGCCCGGGCGCTTTGCCAGCATGCGGCGCGCAGCGCAGGAACAAGTGCGCACATCGTCGGATTCCGGCTCGTTCGTTGGGGCCTCCATGCGTTATCGCCCTGACATATCCTTCATGGCGACGAGGAGAGCAGGCCTGGAGGAGACGCATCTCTGCTATATGCCTTCTTGCAGGGGGGGCGGCGATTACCTTGCTGGATATGATTCGGAAGAAGCGCTGCCGAGCATGTGGCGCAGCCGGGGGCGGCGAGCGTTGCTTGAAGGTGCGGGGCGCAGTTCGCCCGATCGCCGCAGCGGAAGTCTGGTGCCTGGGACGGGAATCGAACCCGTATGGCTTGCGCCGAGGGATTTTCGTCACACTGCGGCTTTCGCCGCCGGCTAGCCGTTCGTGCGCTGGACTATGCCTTCGCCGTGGCGCGATGCGCGGTAGGCGCCCCCCGTCTAGTCTCTACACCTTCTCATCACTGAGCTTGGCTCGGCGTTGCCTCGGCGCTCAGGCCAGGGGGTTCGCCGACTTTGAGGGGATTCACGCGGGTGCTTTCGCAGCCCGGTGCTCAATCAAATTCAAGTCCCTTGTGTCTACCAATTCCACCACCCAGGCGGCAGAGTGCGCATTCTACCGGAGCCCGCTGCTCGCGTAAAATGCCCATGACTTGCGGCGCAGGCCACTCTGGAACGTTGCGCACAGGTGATGCTGCAACACATAAAGCCCTACTTTGTCATTGCGTTGCATGATTCGGGGTGGCGTTGGATCTGTTACGCACTGGCCGGTGCTGCCCTCTACGCGGACCACCTCCGATGCCTTTTTCAAGGGGTGAGTCCGAAGGGGAATCGTCTAGGAGGGTCTGCCATCGGTCTTGCGACCAGTCAGTGGGGATTTCTGTCCGAGCTCTGGAAACCGAGCGTAGCTGGCACTGAGTCTGCACACCATGACGAGTAAAATGGTGTCCTGCGCGCCGAGGAAACCATTCTGGAATCTGGTCATCCCAGACTCGCTGAGTTGAGTTGCATCGTTTGCAAAGTGTTGCTTTTCGCCAAAAGCAAAATAAAATGAACTGGCCAGTTCAGAAAAGAAGTGTGCGCTGAGAACCAAAATCGAGAAAAAGCGACAAAAATTCCTGAAGGCAGCGGCCGGGGTCTTCGAGGAAACCGGCTCTTACTTCGATGGAGGATCTTCGCAAGCGGGCCGAATTCTCCAAGGCGATTCTCTACAGCGATTTTTCATCCACGGACAAGCTGTTCATGGATGATCGTCATCGATGGCAGTCAGGCGCAGTTTCAGGCAACGTTGGGCGTGCTCGATCCGCCGTACGAGGACATTGAGCAGGTGCCGGTTGATCCGGTCCCCGGTTTCTGTCGCACCTCTACCTGATGCCGTGGCGGGCACTGCGCGGGCTCGCCTCCGAGGCTGGACTGTCGGATCGGGAGAGGAAATGCTACAAGACAGCTCCGAGCGCAGCATGGCTGCGGTAGCGGACGACTTGGGCAGGGCGACAGAAAAGGAGGCCCAGACAGGCGCCACAGGTTGTCGCCATCCATCTGGAAGGGTTGCTGGAATCTGAATGGATTTCCCTTTCATGTTTCAGGGGCTCTGGGGTCGCTTCCTAAGCGCCTGTGGCTTCCGCCGAGTGCGCAGTGGCGGCCTTTTGGCGGCTGACGGCCCATTGTCGTGCGACGCCACTGGTAGTGAATCCGTGATGAAGATTGCGACTAAGTTCGAATAAACTCATCGCTCCCATATAACAGCAAGTTTTTTTAACAGCCAATGCTTCTGCTGACGCTAGTCCTTGTTCCCTTTATCGGCAGCGTCATCGCCGCGTGCCTGCCCGCCAACGCCCGTAACGGGGAAGCGGTGCTGGCCGGCGCCATCGCGCTGTTCGGATTGCTGATAACGGCACCTCTTTATCCGCAGATCAGTGGCGGGGAAATCGAGCGTTACCAGGCAGCGTGGATGCCAGCATATGGCGTGAATTTCGTTCTGCGCATGGATGGACTGGCCTGGCTCTTCGTCATGCTGGTGCTGCTGATTGGCTTGCTGGTGGCGCTATATGCGCGCTACTACATGTCGCCGGCTGATCCGGTGCAACGCTTCTTTTCCTTCCTGCTCGCCTTCATGGGCTCGATGCTGGGAGTCGTGCTGTCAGGCAATCTCATTCAGATGGTCGTGTTCTGGGAATTGACTAGCCTGACTTCCCTGCTGCTGATCGGCTACTGGCATCATCGCATCGACGCACGGCGCGGCGCACGAATGGCATTTACGGTCACCGCTACCGGCGGATTGTGTCTGCTGGCCGGGGTGCTGATTCTTGGGCATATCGTCGGCAGCTATGAGCTTGATGCAGTGCTGGCGGCAGGCGACAAGGTGCGCGCACATTCCTGGTATCTGGCGGCGCTGGTGCTGGTTGCGCTTGGAGCACTCACCAAGAGTGCCCAGTTCCCGTTTCATTTCTGGTTGCCGCACGCCATGGCCGCGCCTACCCCGGTATCGGCCTATCTTCATTCCGCCACCATGGTCAAGGCGGGGGTATTCCTGCTCATGCGCCTGTGGCCGACATTGTCGGGTACGCCTGAATGGACGTGGATCATTGCTGGTGCCGGGATATGCACGATGTTGGTGGGCTCGTTTTTTGCCATTTTCCAGCATGATCTGAAAGGGCTGCTGGCATATTCCACCATCAGCCACCTGGGCTTGATTACGGTACTCCTTGGCCTGGGAACGCCCCTTGCCCTCGTGGCTGCTGTGTTCCATACGCTGAACCACGCCATTTTCAAGGCCTCCCTGTTCATGGCGGCCGGCATCATCGATCACGAAACCGGCACGCGCGACATGCGTCAACTGCGTGGCCTTTACCGCATGCTTCCATATACCAGCACGCTTGCGATCGTCGCCAGCGCTGCGATGGCCGGGGTGCCGCTGCTGAATGGATTCCTGTCCAAGGAGATGTTTTTTGCCGAGACAGCGCTCGTTGGCGGCACGGAAGACTGGAATATGTCGATTGCGGCAGTGGCGATGGGCATTTTCAGCGTGACGTATTCCCTCCGATTCATTAGCGTGTTCTTCGGTCCACCGGCTCGCGATTTGCCCAGAGAGCCGCACGAACCACCGCGCTGGATGCGCTTTCCGGTGGAATTCCTGGTGCTGCTGTGTCTTGTGGTCGGAGCCGTGCCCGGCCCAAGCGTGGGGCCAATCCTGCATATGGCCGTCGTATCAGTGCTAGGCGAGAGTACGCCCGCGTATGAACTGGCCGTCTGGCATGGTGTTAACCTGCCGCTCCTGATGAGCTTCGTCGCCCTGGTCGGCGGCATCGTGCTGTATCTCCTCCTGCGCAAGTACTATGGGCTTCTCCAGAGAGACAAGGTGCCCATGCTGTACCGCTTCAATGGTGCTCAGGTGTACGAACGCATCATGACGTACCTGCAATTGGGTGCTTCCTGGCTGGTGAAATGGTGTGGCGCCCAGCGTCTGCAGCCACAATTGCTAATAATGATGCTTATGCTGATCGGCGCGCCACTGTTGCTGGCGCGGCCACTGCCGGTGTTGAGCACAATGCCGCTTACGGAGATCGACCCGCTCTTCGCCCTGATGTGGTTCATCGGTGCCGCTTGTGCAATCGCGGCTGCCTGGCAAGCGAAGTATCACCGCCTGGCTGCGCTGATTCTCGTCGGCGGTACCGGCATTGTCACCAGCCTGTCCTTCCTCTGGCTGTCGGCGCCTGATCTGGCGCTCACGCAATTGATGGTCGAAACCGTGACCACCGTGCTGATCCTGCTTGGCCTGCGATGGCTGCCACCACGCATCACGCCGCGCGAGTTGAATATCGAAGTGCCGCGCCGGGTCTGGCTGCGGCGTGCGCGTGACCTGCTGATTGCCGTGGCAGGTGGACTCGGCATGGCTGCAGTCAGTTATGCAGTGCTCGTGCGTCCGCCACCGCAAAGCATCGGCGATTTCTTCCTACTGCACTCACTGTCCGGGGGCGGCGGCACCAACGCGGTCAACGTGCTCCTGGTGGATTTTCGTGGTTTCGATACCATGGGTGAGATCACTGTGCTGTCCATCGTGGCATTGACGGTTTATGCGCTACTGCGTCGGTTCCGCCCCGCGCCCGAGAGCATCGCCCTTCCCATACAGCAGGCAAACGACGTCGATCCGGCTGTCGGACAAACGCCCGACGAACAAGCCAACAGGGGTTATCTGATGGTCGCCGGAGTGTATTTGCGCTTCCTCTTGCCGTTCATGATGGTAGTCGCGATCTACTTTTTCCTCCGCGGACATAATCTGCCGGGTGGCGGTTTTGTCGCCGGACTCATATTCGCGGTCGCGATTATCACGCAGTACATGCTGGCCGGCACGAACTGGGTGGAGTCTCAAATCCGCGTCCGGCCGCACGACTGGATTGCCTGTGGGCTCGCCGCCGCATGCCTGACGGGATTGGGCGCTTGGGTATTCGGTTATCCCTTCCTGACCAGCCACACCAGCCATCTCGTCTTGCCGTTGCTGGGTGAAATTCATATTCCGAGCGCCTTCTTTTTCGACCTGGGGGTATTCCTGGCTGTCGTCGGCACCACCATGCTCATCCTGGTGGCGCTGGCGCACCAATCAGTCCGTGGTCACCGCCTGACTGCCGGCGGCGCTGTACCGGAAACTGTTTCTACAAAGGAGGCTATCTGATGGAAGTTGTCATCGCGCTTGCTATCGGCATTCTGTTCGGGGCGGGCATCTGGTTGATCTTGCGCCCCCGCACCTTCCAGGTGCTGATCGGACTGCTGCTGATGTCATACGCGGTCAATTTGTTCATCTCCGTCATGGGGCGCCTCTGGGTCGACCGGCCGCCGCTTGTCCTCGGCAAGGGCTTGCCTGATCCTGCCACTGTCGCAGATCCTCTGCCGCAAGCGCTCGTATTGACGGCAATCGTGATCGGCTTTGCGACGACGGCGCTGTATCTGGTGGTGATGATCGGTGCGCGTGGCCTGACCGGTACCGATCATGTGGATGGTCAGGAGCCCGAGCAATGAATCCAGCGTGGGCCCAGCACCTGATCATGCTGCCGGTGCTGCTGCCGCTGATGTGCGGCGCCTTGCTCATTTCGCTCAATGAGAGTCGCCACCAGCTCAAGTTTTTCGTCAGCCTGGCATCGGCGCTCAGTATGTTGGCCATTGCTATCACGCTGGTCTGGATGACCGATAGTGGCCAGTGGCCGCGCGGGATTGGCGTCTACCTGGCGGCGAACTGGGCAGCGCCCTTTGGTATCGCGCTGATGGTAGACCGCCTGACGGCCGTGATGCTGCTGCTGGCTGCAACGATCGCCATCGCCGCGCTGCTGTACTCCATGCAGCGATGGAGCCGCATCGGCGTGCACTTCCATTCGCTGTTCCAGTTTCTGTTGATGGGCATCAATGGCGCGTTCCTGACGAACGATCTGTTCAACCTCTTCGTCTTCTTCGAGGTCATGCTGGCTGCGTCCTATGGCTTGCTTCTGCATGGCTACAATGCGACGCGTCTGCGTGCCGGGATCCAGTACATCGCCATCAACCTGGTTGCTTCGTTGCTGTTTCTGATCGGCGTCGCGTTGATCTACGCCAGTGCCGGCACGCTCAACATGGCAGACCTGGCGGGGCGCCTGCCGGGAATCACCGGCGATGAACTGGTGCTGCTCAAGGTAGGCGTGGCCGTGCTGGCGATCGCTTTCCTTGTCAAGAGCGCGATGTGGCCACTCGGTTTCTGGCTGCCGGCCACTTACGCAGCGGCATCGCCTCCCGTCGCCACCTTGCTGGTCATGATGACCAAGGTTGGGGCATACGTCATCCTGCGCGTGTGGCTCCTGGTTTTCTCCGCCGAGGCGGGCGCTGCCGCCGGTTTCGGCTTCAATGTCCTGCTCGTGGGCGGCATGGCGACCATTGCCTTCGGCTCGGCAGGCATGCTGGCAACCGAAGCCCCGGGACGACTCGCGGGCTACACGGCGATCGTGTCGTCGGGCATCTTGCTGGCGGTGATCGGCTATGGGCAGGCATCGCTGATCAGTGCGGGGCTGTACTACTTGCTTGGGTCGACCCTGGCGTTGGCTGCATTCATGCTTCTGATCGAATTGATTCAACGTATCAGTTCGTCGCGTGCAGAAATGCTGGCGCTGACGATGGAAGCTTTTGCGATCGAAGAAACGCCGGAAGAACCGGTCGGCGTTGGTATTCCCGCAGCGGTGGCTGTCCTGGGATTATCCTTTGCCGGTTGTGCACTGGTGATTGCCGGCCTGCCACCGCTGCCGGGGTTCGTTGCAAAGTTCGGCCTGTTCCATGCGATGCTCAATCCGGATGCGCCGAACGCATCGGTTACGCCAGTGACCTGGGCGCTGATCGCGCTCATCGTGCTGTCGGGATTGGCGGCCATCATTTCACTGCTGCGGTTCGGCGTGCGCACATTCTGGGCCGCGGGCGATATCAAGCCGCCCAGGTTGCCAGCGACCGAGATTGCGCCGATCGGCCTGCTGCTGTTGCTGTGCATCGCGCTGACGGTGCAGGCTGCGCCGATCCTGGCCTATCTGCAACGCGCTAGCGATGATTTGCACCTTCCGGCCAAATACATAGAACGGGTACTGTCTCAGCCGGCGGTGCCAGGGGTTCAGCAAGAAAAGGAGGCACCATGAAGCGCTGGTTACCGTCGCCTGGGCTCTCCGGCACGCTGATGCTATTGTGGCTCTTGCTCAACCAGAGTCTTGAGCCTGCCCACTTGCTGCTGGGCGCCTGCCTTGGGGTGCTCGTGCCGCTGCTGGCAGAGCCGTTATTGCAGCCGATCGGATATCCCCGTTTAGCCAAGCCCGTGGCGCTGTTTCGCTTGCTGACGATGGCGCTCGTGGAAATCGTGCGGTCCTGTTTCAACGTGAGCCGGATCATCCTGTTCGCCAAGGCGGAAGGATTGAATTCCCAGTTCATCAAGATCCCCCTCGATTTGCGAAACCCGTATGGCCTGGCGCTGCTGTCCTGCCTGATCAATTCGACACCGGGAACGGTGTGGGTGGAGATCTTGCCGGGCAAGAATGAATTGGCGCTGCATGTGTTCGATCTGCATGATGAGCAATGGTGGATTGACACCATCAAGACGCAGTACGAAAAGCCGATCATCGAAATCTTTGAATAAGGGGGCGTCAATGACTTCTTTGCTGGAACTGGCAATAGGATATGCCTTCGTCTGCGCGATTCTTGCCATGGTGTTTTGTGCCGTCCGCCTGCTGATTGGCCCCTCCGCCCATGACCGCGTGCTTGCGCTGGATACGTTATGGATGTGCTGCATGTTGCTGGCCTTGACCTTGGGCATCCGTTTTGACAGCCCGATCTATTTCGAATTTGCCTTGCTGATTGCCTTGCTCGGTTTCGTTTCGACGGTCGCTTTGACAAAGTTCCTGATGCGTGGAGAGGTGATTGAATGAATGCGATGGAACACATCCCCGCATGGGCGGCGCTGTTGACCGCACTCTTGCTGATCCTGGGCGGAAGCATTGTCGTGATTGGCGCCCTCGGGCTCATGCGCCTGCCCAATTTCTACCAGCGCATCCATGGCCCGGCAATTACCGTCACCCTGGGGGCAGGATGCCTGCTGCTCGCATCAATGCTCTATTTCACTGTACTGCAGTCCCGTCTGGTGATCCATGAACTGATCATTTCCGCCTTCATCCTCATGACATCGCCAGTCGTGTCGATGCTCCTGATGCGGGCCGCCGTGTACCGCGACCTGCGTGTCCATAACCACCTGGCGGGATAATGGTGACGTCGATCATGCTCTGAGCGCATGGCGCGCCGGTCCGTGGGAAATGTCATGCGTGTATCGAATTACGCGCTTTGCCCGCAGCTTGGTTAGAATGAAGGCATGGCTGTCCCTGGCGCCGCGCTCACGAGGAGGACGACATGAAAACCGTTGCCGCGATTCTGCAGACCAAGCCTGACCGGACGGTGTACACCATCCGGCCCGACGCTCCGGTGTTTGATGCGATTCGCCTGATGTCGGAAAAAGGCATCGGCGCCGTGCTAGTCATGGAGGGTGACGCGATCGTCGGGATCGTGACCGAGCGTGACTACGCCCGCAAGATTGTCCTGATGGACCGCTCGTCGAAATCGACGCCGGTACGCGACATCATGACGCATGCCGTCATCTATGTCGGTCCCGAGGAAGACAACGAACGCTGCATGGCGCTGATGACCGAGCGCCGCCTGCGCCATCTGCCGGTACTGGAGAACGGCAAGCTGATCGGCCTGATCTCG
>DATLHT010000121.1:0-2025 GCA_035539795.1 Burkholderiaceae bacterium | reverse complement strand
CCTGCATGGCAGTCTCGCCGCGGCGCTGATTGCGGTGGAGCGTGGCGCCGCGGTGGTGCGCGTGCATGACGTGGCGGCGACCGTGGATGTGCTGCGGGTCTCGTGGGCGGTGCGCCAGGAAAACGCTAAGGCCGATTACTGAAAATGAAAACCGCCGGTACGTCCTCGTAGCCGGCGCAAGCAAGGGAAATCATGTCCAGAAAATACTTCGGAACCGATGGGGTGCGCGGACGGGTCGGCGAGGCGCCGATCACGCCCGATTTCGTGATGCGGCTCGGCTATGCGGCCGGTAAGGTACTGGCCAAGGCCAAGGCAGCCAATGGCCGTCCGACCGTGCTCATTGGCAAGGACACGCGCATCTCCGGCTACATGCTGGAAGCTGCACTGGAGGCCGGCTTTACCGCCGCTGGCGTGGATGTGCTGTTGACCGGCCCGCTGCCCACGCCTGGCGTCGCCTATTTGACGCGGGCGCTGCGCTTGTCTGCCGGGGTGGTGCTGTCAGCGAGCCACAATCCGTTTTACGACAACGGCATCAAGTTCTTCTCCGCCCAGGGCGATAAGCTGCCGGACGCGGTAGAGCTGGCCATCGAGGCGGAGATCGACGCGCCCATGACCTATGTGCCGTCCGAGGCGCTGGGCCGCGCGCGCCGCATCGAGGATGCGGCAGGGCGCTACATCGAGTTCTGCAAAAGTACCTTCCCCACGCGTCTCGACCTGCGGGGCATGAAGATCGTGGTGGACTGCGCACACGGCGCGTCCTATCACATCGCCCCCCATGTCTTCCACGAATTGGGCGCGGAAGTGATCGCCATCGGCAACCAGCCGAATGGTCTCAATATCAACGACGGCTACGGCGCCACCGATCCGGACAACCTGATCTTGGCCGTACGTGCCAACCATGCCGATATCGGCCTGGCGTTTGACGGCGATGCGGACCGCCTGCAGGTGGTCGATGCCACCGGCCGTCTGTATAACGGTGATGAACTGCTGTACGCGCTGGTACTTGATCGTCTGGCGAATGGCGAGCAGGTACCCGGTGCCGTGGGCACGCTGATGACCAATATGGCCGTCGAATTGGCGCTCAAGCGGCGCGGCATCGAATTCGTGCGCGCCAAGGTGGGCGACCGCTATGTGCTGGAAGAGCTGGCTGCGCGCGGCTGGCTGCTGGGGGGCGAAGGCTCGGGCCACCTGTTGTGCCTTGACAAGCACAGCACCGGCGACGGCATCGTCTCTGCGCTACAGGTGCTGACGGCCATCCGCCGTGGCGGCCAGCAGACGCTGGCGGAATTGATTGCGGATGTCCGCCTGTTCCCGCAGACACTGATCAACGTGCGCGTCGAGAAGGGCTTCGACTGGCAGGCGCACGCCGGCCTCAAGGCCGCCCGTGCCGAAGTGGAGCAGGAGCTCGACGGCAAGGGCCGGGTCCTGATCCGGCCGTCCGGCACCGAGCCGGTGGTGCGCGTCATGGTCGAGGCCGAGCAAGCCGAACTGGCGCAGCGTTGTGCCGAGCGCCTGGCGACTGTCATGAAATCCTGAGTACGGGTGGCGCGGACGCCATGTCTGCGCTGGCCGGATCCTGTTTTTCCGCTATTCAGCGGGCCGCATCCATGCGCTGGGCGGCGGCTTGCCGCTGCGCGCCCCGCAGGCAGTGCCTGCCGCACGATTCCCGTTACGCTTCTCACATTCGTTCCCGCGCTTTTCTGGTTCTTCCAGACTTTAGGCGGGTTTCCACGTGCCTGGCGTCGGCATGGAGCCATGGCCCATGCCGTCTTTCGCCGCGCTTTCGACAGTCTTCCAAGTAAATTTCGTGTTGTCACTGATCTGTCACATTGGGGGCATACAGTTCGATATGTCAAAAATCTGTCATGCCACAACGTGTCTTTGGAGGACGTATGAAACTGGTAAAAACGGCGATCGCAGGTCTGGTGTCTCTCGCAGTCATGGGTGCTGCAGTCGCAGCTGAAGTCACTGGCGCGGGCGCTTCCTTCCCGGCCCCGGTCTACTCAAAGTGGGCCGAAGGCTACC
>DATLHT010000120.1:0-4573 GCA_035539795.1 Burkholderiaceae bacterium | reverse complement strand
TTATTACCCTCATATATGCAGCTGCTGACGATCGGAATCAACCACACCACCGCACCGCTCGCGCTTCGCGAGAAGGTGGCGTTTCCGCTCGAGCAGATCAAGCCGGCTCTTGGCATGCTGCGCGAAAAGCTGGTGAAGCCCGGCAATGCCGAAGCGGCCATTCTCTCGACCTGTAACCGGACCGAGATCTATTGCGCTACCAGTAGCGCCCCCAACGCGGCGCAGGACGGACCGTCCACCTACGAGCAGGCCATTCACTGGCTGGCGCACTATCACCGCGTCCCCGCCGGCGATCTCGCCCCGCACATGTACGCGCTGCCACAATCCGAAGCGGTTCGCCACGCCTTCCGCGTCGCCAGCGGCCTCGATTCGATGGTGCTGGGCGAAACGCAGATCCTCGGCCAGTTGAAAGATGCCGTGCGCACCGCCGACGAAGCAGGCGCGCTGGGCACCTATCTCAACCAGTTGTTCCAGCGCACCTTTGCCGTCGCCAAGGAAGTGCGCGGACAAACTGAAATCGGCGCGCATTCGGTATCGATGGCGGCCGCTGCCGTCCGGCTGGCGCAGCGCATCTTTGAGAGCATTGCCACGCAGCGCGTGCTGTTCATCGGCGCAGGCGAGATGATCGAGCTGTGCGCCACACACTTTGCCGCACAGAAACCGCTGGAAATCGTCGTCGCCAACCGCACGGTAGAGCGTGGCGAGCGTCTCGCAGAACAACTTTCTGCACAAGGATTGACGAGCCGCGCCATCCGGCTGACCGACATGGCTGCCCGGCTGCATGAATTTGACATCGTCATTTCTTGCACGGCGAGCTCCCTGCCCATCATCGGCCTAGGGGCCATCGAGAGCGCCCTGAAACGCCGCCGGCATCAACCGATGTTCATGGTGGACCTGGCCGTGCCGCGCGATATCGAGCCGGAAATCGCCCGGCTCGACGACGTGTTCTTGTACACGGTGGATGACCTTGCCGCCGTGGTGCAGGAGGGCAACGCCCTGCGGCAGGCGGCCGTGGCCCAGGCCGAGGCGATCATCGAGACGCGCGTCCAGAACTTCATGCACTGGCTGCAGACGCGCAGCGTGGTGCCGGTGATCCGCGATCTGCACAGTTCGGCTGATCTGCTGCGGCAGGCGGAACTCGATAAGGCGCAGCGCATGCTGTTGCGCGGCGATTCGCCCGAAGCCGTGCTGGAAGCCCTGTCGGTCGCACTGACCAAGAAATTCCTGCATGGCCCCGTGCATGCTCTCAATCACCTCAGCGGCGAGGACCGCGAGGCGCTGATGCGGCTGGCCCCGGAACTGTTCCGGCACAGCTCACACTCGGAACGCTAGCGCCCGGCATCCTGGCCTGCCCGGGGGCCGCCCGGGTGCCAACGCGAGGCCGCAGAACGGCGGCACTCCTCCCCCTTTCCTGCTCCGCTTTTACCACTGCCGCCCCATGAAACCCAGCATGCTTGCCAAGCTCGACCAATTGGCCGAGCGCCTGACCGAACTCGATGCACTGCTCGCCAGCGAGCAATCGACGGCTGACATGAACCAGTACCGCAAGCTGACGCAGGAACGGGCGGAACTGGAACCCGTGGTGGAGCAATACCGCCTGTACCAGCAGACGCAAAGCGATATCGAAACCGCCCGGGACCTGCTCGGCGATCCGGACATGAAGGCCTTCGCAGAAGAGGAAATCGACGCTGCCGAAAGCCAACAGGCGGCGCTGGGGCAGGAACTGCAACGGCTGTTGCTGCCGCGCGACCCCAACGACGAACGCAACCTGTACCTGGAAATCCGCGCGGGTACCGGCGGCGATGAAAGCGCCTTGTTTGCCGGCGATCTGCTGCGCATGTACACGCGCTATGCGGAGCGGCAGCGCTGGCAGGTCGAAGTCATGAGCGAATCGCCCTCGGAACTGGGCGGCTACCGCGAGATCATTGTGCGCATTGCCGGCCAGGGGGCTTTTTCACGTCTCAAGTTCGAGTCTGGCGGACATCGCGTGCAGCGGGTGCCGGTTACCGAAACCCAGGGGCGGATCCACACCTCTGCCTGCACCGTCGCTGTGCTGCCGGAAGCCGACGAGCTCGCGGATGTCGAAATCAAGGCCGCCGACCTGCGGATCGATACGTTCCGCGCTTCCGGCGCGGGTGGTCAGCACATCAACAAGACCGACTCGGCAGTCCGCATCACCCACCTGCCGACCGGCATCGTGGTGGAATGCCAGGACGATCGCAGCCAGCATCGCAACAAGGACAAGGCCATGAAAGTACTGGCCGCCCGCATCAAGGACCGGCAAACCCGTGAAGCCCAGAGCAAGGAGGCAGATGCCCGCCGCAACCTGATCGGCAGCGGCGATCGCAGCGACCGTATCCGAACCTACAATTTTCCGCAGGGCCGCGTCACCGATCATCGCATCAACCTGACGCTCTACAAGATCGACGCCATCATGGACGGCGATCTGGACGAACTCTTCAGCGCACTGGCAGCAGAACATCAGGCGGACCTGCTAGCAGCCTTGAGCGATCACGAAAATCCCTGAGGTTGGGCGCAAATCGCGAACACTTGTCTAAGTGCAGCCTTTTCCCGACAAATCAGCTCATCGTTTGTAAGGTTTTGCAACGAATCCGATGACAGACGAGGGCTAAAGCCTATAATCCGTTTGTCTGGTCCAAGCCACTCCAATGGATCAGCTCGACTCAGATTAAAACCAAATGAGGACGGAATCATGAAAAAAGTGCTGGCGTTGTTGATGATGGCAGGTGTACTCGTGGCATGCGGCAAGAAGGAAGAGGCTCCTTCAAGCGCCGACGCAGCAATGCAGCAGGCGGCAGATTCGGCCAAGGCCGCAGCAGACAACGCTGCCGACGCGGCCAAGTCGGCAGCCGACGCAGCCAAGGCTGCAGCGAGCGATGCCGTGGCAGCCACGTCGGAAGCGGCATCGGATGCCAAGGCTGCTGCTGACAGCGCCATGCAGAGCGCCAAGGATGCCGTGGCCGCTGGCGCCGATGCAACCAAGGATGCCGTCAAGAAGTAAGCACTTCGGACCACCTAACGGTCTGCACACCCCGCCGGCTTCCCCGGCGGGGTGTTTCGTTTACAGGCTTGCCAAGCCGGCAGCCCGGTCTGTATGGTTCGCATTGAATCCTCTTGCCATCCCACCATGCCCGCTATCCCTGGTCCGTCCACCATGCCGCCTTTGCTCGACGACACGTGCACCATCAGCACGCTGCTGCACTATGCGACGACGACTGGACTCCCGGCCCTGGAAGCGCGTATGTTGCTCACATCCTGCACCGGACTGAGCCGTACTGCACTGATCACGCAGGACCAGACGATTCCATCCCCGGCTGTCCGCGCCGCTTTCCTGCAACTCGTGGCACGCCGGCAACATGGCGAGCCGATGGCCTACCTGCTGGGCGAACGTGAGTTCTTTGGCCGAATGTTTACGGTGAACCCGGCGGTGCTGATCCCGCGACCGGATACGGAAACCCTGGTCGAATGGTCGCTGGACGTCCTGCGCGATGAGGAAACGCCCGCTGTTCTGGAACTGGGGACCGGCAGCGGTATCATTGCTATCACCGTAGCCCTCGAACGGCCGGATGCGCATGTGCTGGCCACCGATGTATCGGCAGCTGCGCTCGCCGTAGCCCGGCAGAATGCAGCCGATCTGGGCGCAGATAACACGACCTTTACAACCTCCGACTGGTACGCGGCCATCGCGCCAGAGCCACGTTATCAACTCATCGTCAGCAATCCGCCCTACATCTCGGCGGATGACACCCATCTGCACCAGGGGGATCTACGCTTCGAACCGCCCGGTGCGCTTACGGATCATGCCTGCGGGCTGAGCGCCTTGCGCAGCATCGTCAGTGGCGCCCCGACTCGCCTAGCGCCCGGGGGATGGCTTCTGGTGGAACATGGATACGATCAGGGAGAAGCCGTGCGAGACCTCTTTCATGCCGCCGGGTTCGCGGACGTGACCACGCGTCGGGATCTGGCCAGACAGGAACGCTGTACGGGCGGGTACTGGCCGGAAAATGCGATCTCCAGCGTAACAAGCTGAGTTCACAGTCGGGCTCCCCACGAGCCCCCATCAGCAAGTAGCGGGTATCCGGTTTCGGGAGGAATCAGGAACCCGCCAATTCCGCTAGAATCCTATTCATTCAACCCCCCGAATTTTTGCGAGAGTTTCATGAGCGACGTCCAACAGCATATTCAACAAATCGTCAGTGGCAGCCCAGTCGTACTTTTCATGAAAGGTACGGCGCAGTTTCCGATGTGCGGCTTTTCCGGCCGTGCCATCCAGATCCTGAAGGCGTGCGGCGTCGAGCAGCCTACGACCGTCAACGTCCTGGAAGACGAAGGCATCCGCCAGGGCATCAAGGCATTCTCGAACTGGCCCACAATTCCTCAGTTGTATGTCAACGGCGAATTCGTCGGCGGCTCCGACATCCTGACCGAGATGTACCAGGCCGGCGAGCTGCAGCAGACCCTGGGCCTCGCCGCCTAGGTGTCGCGTCGTTCGCTGGCCCCGGCCGGGGTGAGGACTCCCTCGACGCGGCGCTGCCGCCGCTGAGCACTCGAA
>DATLHT010000119.1:0-6242 GCA_035539795.1 Burkholderiaceae bacterium | reverse complement strand
GATGCCATTGACGAGGTAGATGGAAACCGGCACGTGCTCTTTGCGCAGCGCGTTCAGGAACGGGTCTTGTAGCAATTGCCCTTTGTTGCTCATGGCATACTCCATTTTCTATATGTAATGTTGATGGTCGAGGGCTCCCGCCCTCTTGTAGGAGCTCACACTCCCTTTGTGGGGGCTGACACCCCCTTCTCAAGCCTGGCAGCGCAAATACGCCCGAAAAAATTGCCACGCCGACGGGACACACAGCCGCTCGACAAAAATTGCCCCGTTGTGGCAATTTAGCCTCAGTCGCAGGCGAACGCAAACAAAAACCGCGGCCATACCGCTGTTTTCGCCTGACGGAATGATGCTGTGCTGCGGTCCTAGTCCTTCGAGTCAGAATACGGATTTTTGTTCGTACGAAATTCAATTCTCAACGGCGTGCCCTTCAGCTGGAAGGCGGCGCGGAACCGACCCTCCAGGTAGCGCTTGTAGGTATCGGGAATCGCCGACAGCGCGTTGCCGTGAATGATGATGATGGGCGGATTGGAACCGCCCTGGTGCGCGTAGCGCAGCTTGGGACGACTGACCCCAGCGCGACGCGGCTGCTGGAACTCCACCGCCTCCATCATGACGCGCGTCAGGCGCGGCGTGGAAAGCTTGACCATGGCGGCGGCGTAGGCGGCATCAATCGACTTCATCAGGGGACCGATACCGGTCCGCTCGGTGGCGGAAATGAAATGGAAGTTGGCAAAGCTCAAAAATTTCAGCTTGCGTTCCATATCGGCCTTGACGCGGTCGCGCGTATGGCCGTCCAGCCCATCCCACTTGTTGACCCCGACCACCAGCGCCCGCCCGGATTCAACGATGAAGCCGGCAATATGCGCATCCTGCTCCGAAACATCCTGACGGGCATCGAGCAGCAGCACCACGACGTTGGCATCGGCGATGGATTGCAAGGTTTTCACTACCGAAAACTTCTCAATCGCCTCAAATACCTTGCCACGCTTGCGCAGACCGGCGGTATCGATCAGCGTATACGGCTTGCCACCTCGCTCGAATGGCACATAGATGGCATCGCGCGTCGTGCCGGGCATGTCGAAGGCGATTACCCGGTCCTCGCCGATGAGCGCATTGACGAGGGTCGACTTACCGACGTTAGGACGGCCCACGATGGCGATCTTGATGCCTTGCGTGCCATCGTCCGGCTCTTCCGCCAGTTCGGGTTTTTGCTGGATGGCGAGATCGATGGCCTCATCGACAAGCTCGGCTACGCCGTCACCATGTGCCGCAGAAATCACTAGCGGATCACCCAGGCCTAGCTCGTAGAAGTCTGCCGTCACCGAGGAATACTTCATGCCCTCGGCCTTGTTGACCACCAGCATGACCTTCCGGCCAGTCTTGCGCAGGTAGTCGGCGATCACGCGATCCTGTGGGGCCAGCCCGAGCCGACCATCCACGATGAACACCACGGTATCGGCTTCCACCACCGCCTGGCGCGTCTGCTTGGCCATCTCGGCCATGATGCCGTCCTTGGCGACTGGCTCGAAACCGCCGGTATCGATCACGATGAACGGGCGCTCGCCAATCCGGCCCTCGCCATAATGGCGGTCGCGGGTCAGCCCGGGCAGGTCGGCCACGAGCGCGTCCCGCGAGCGGGTCAGGCGATTGAACAGGGTCGATTTGCCGACGTTCGGCCGACCGACGAGTGCGATAACTGGTTTCATGCAAAAACGGCAATGGGGGCGGGTTGGTCACCGCCCCCATTGTTCCTTAAAAAATCGTTGATGCCGCCATCTTACCCGGGCTCTGCCGGGTGAATGGCGGACATGGCGGAATATCAGTTGGGTACGAACGCGTACAGGTTGCCATCCTTGGTCTGGACGACCACGGACTGGCCGCTCACCACGGGAGCCGAGGCGATGGCACTGCCATCGGTCTTCATGCGCGCCACGAACTTGCCATCCTGACGGGCAAAGAAATGCACCTGCCCCTGGTAATCGCCAGCGATCACCACGTTGCCGATGGCCAACGGGGCGCCCAGGCGGCGCCACAGCAGCGCATCATTCTTCCAGGCTTCCTTGCCATCGGTCTGGCTCATACCGGTCATGATCGACTGTTCAGTGCTGGCGAACAGCATGCCAGCCTCCGCGCTCAGTCCCGTCGGGGACGAGAAATCACGGGTCCAGCGCGGTGCGCCAGTGGCCAGGTCGAAGCAGCCGACCCGTCCCTGGAACGCGACGGCACAGACTTCCTGGCCGCTGATCACCGGCATACCGGTCACATCGTTCAGGCGTTCGATCTCCGACACACCCTTCGGATAGGACACCGCCGTTTCCCAGCGCAGCGAGCCGTTGTTCAAACCGAGGTAGCCAAGCTTGCCGCCAGGGAAGCCTGTAACGATGCCCTCGCCGGTGAATACCATGCCCATCGGCGAGCGCAGGTTCAGTGCAGACTGTGTGCGCTGGTTGATCCAGCGGCGTTCGCCATTGGCCGCGTCGAGGGCAATGATGCGGGTATCGGTCGTGCGCACGACCACAAGGCCGCGGCCCACCAGCGGGGACGACAGCACCTCGCCATTGACCGAGGCTTTCCAGATCTGCTTGCCCGATGCGTCAAATGCGAACACGACACCCTTCTCACCGGCCACGGCTGTGACATTGCCATCGCTGCCGGGACCGGAGGTCAGGTCCACGTCGGTCTTGGCCTGCCAGATCGCCCGGCCGCTGGCCGCATCGAAGGCGGCCACGTTGCCGCCTGCAGATGACGCGTAGACCGCGTTGCCCACGACAGCCGGCTGGAGCGTGAAGCGCCCCATCTTGCCCACGCTCGCGCTCCACACCTGGCGGACCGCCAGCGTCGCATCGATCGGCTTCAACTCGGCCGGCTGGCGCTTGTCGTTCTTGCTCCACAGCGAACACCCGGAAACAGCCGCCGCCATCACCAGGACGGAAAGGGTCACACGCATCGCCGGCATCGCAAAAGCTCGCTTCATGAATCGTTTCCTATCAGGATTGAACTGCACGTCAAGCATCACCGCTCATCAGGCATCGCCCAGGGCATCCAGTTTGAACTGGATCAACTGGCGCGCCGTTCCCTGGTCCTTGCCGGCAGCTTCCAGCGCCTCGCGGTAGGCGGTACGGGCCTCGGCGGCCTTGCCCTGCGCCGCGTACAGGTCGCCGCGCCGGTCGGCCACCACGCCGGCAAAGGCTGCCGGCGGCTTGTCCTTCAGCAATGCCAGCCCTTCGTCATAGGCTTTCTCGTCAAGCAGCACGCCAGCCAGACGCACGCGCGCCAGCACACGGTACTCATCGCGCTTGGCATGTTCCGTGGCCCATTTCAGATGGCTTTTCGCCGTCGCCAGATCACCCGCGTCATACAGCGCACGAGCGGCCAGCAGGGCCGTCATTTCGCCATAGGCGGTCTTGCCATATTTTTCCTGCATGTCGGCGGCGGAACGCTTGATCCGCTCGGCATCGCGTGCCTCGACCGCTTTCTGCACCTGCTCATACAGCAGTGCGGCGTCGGTGGCCTGCTTGCGTTGCCACCAATTCCAGCCGTTCCAGCCGGCCAGCGCGAGCATGACCACGAGCAACACGGAGGTTATCCAGCCGCCGTTCTTCTGCCACCATGCCTTGACGCTATCCAGCTTTTCCTGTTCTTCGAGATCGTAGGCCATATTACCGTGCGAGTTTGATCAATCGGACTTCTGCGTACTGCCGTCGGCGTCATCGCCGGTCGGACCCACGCTGCGTAATTTATTCCTCGGCGCCTACCATGGCGTCGATGATATGGTCGACCAGAGCTGGCATCGGGACCGTCGCCTGCGTGGCCGCGCGCAGATCCTTCACCTGGACGACGCCTGCTGCAATTTCATCGCCGCCAATGATAACCGCATAGGCCGCACCACTGGCATCGGCTCGCTTCATCTGTGACTTGAAGCTGCCACTCGTGCCATCCGCGGTGCAATGCAGGATCACGTCGAGACCGGCATCGCGCAACCGTTCGCCAGCCAGCATGGCTTCGCGCTGCGCCTCTTCGCCTTGGTGCACGACGTAGACATCGCACCCCGGCGCGTCCGGCACGAGGTTTTCTTCGCGCATCAGTTCGATGATGCGCTCGACGCCCATGGCCCACCCACAGGCCGGCGCGGACTTGCCGCCGATCATCTCGACGAGGGGATCATAGCGGCCGCCGCCGGCAATGGTGCCTTGCGCGCCGAGCTTGTCCGTTACCCACTCGAATACCGTGAGATTGTAGTAGTCGAGACCACGCACCAGACGCGGATTGATGGTGAACGGGATATTGTTGGCCTTGAGCAGTTCCTGCACACGCTCGAAATGGCGCAGCGACTCCTCGCCAAGATAGTCGATCAGCTTCGGTGCACCGGCAGCCATCTCCTGCAGCGCTGGGTTCTTGGTATCGAGCACGCGCAGCGGATTGGTGTACAGGCGGCGTTTGCCATCCTCGTCGAGGATGTCCTGGAATTTTTCCAGGTAGGCGATCAGGTCGCGCCGGTGCGCAGCACGCTCCTCCGACTGCCCCAGCGAGTTGAGCTGGAGCTGCACGCCAACGAGGCCGAGGTCGTCCCACAGCCGCTGGCACATCATGATGATCTCGGCATCGATATCCGGACCGGCAAATCCGAGCGCTTCCGCGCCCACCTGGTGGAACTGGCGGTAGCGGCCGCGTTGCGGGCGCTCGTGCCGGAACATCGGACCGGTGTACCACAGGCGCTTGGGGCCGTCGTACAACAGATTGTGCTCGATGGTGGCGCGCACCGCCGCGGCCGTCCCCTCTGGGCGCAGCGTCAGGTGCTCGCCATTGAGCGCGTCGGTGAAGGAATACATTTCCTTTTCGACGATGTCGGTCACCTCGCCGATGCCCCGTACGAACAGCTGGGTGTGCTCGACGATCGGCGTGCGGATCTGCTGGTAACCGTAGGCCCGCAGCATGCTGCGCACGGCGCTTTCGAATTGTTCCCACAGCGGTGCATCGGCGGGCAGCATGTCGTTCATGCCTTTGACGCCGGAAAGCTTTTGCGCACGGGCCTGGACTGGCTCTGTCATGATTTGCAGTTTCTATTGATATTCAGTTGGGCAAAACGCCTGCGCAGGCCTCAAGCCGCGGCATCGCTGCCGGCTACATCCTGCTGGCCGTAGCGACGTTTCACATAATCATCGACGATCGCCTGGAATTCCTCGGCGATGCGTTCGCCGCGCAAGGTCTTGACCTTGACGCCATCGACAAACACCGGCGCGGCCGGCGACTCGCCCGAACCTGGCAGCGAAATGCCGATGTTTGCATGCTTGCTTTCGCCGGGGCCGTTGACGATGCAGCCCATCACGGCCACATCCATCTCCTCGACGCCGGGATACAACGTTTTCCATTGCGGCATCTGCTGGCGCAGATAGCTCTGGATATTGGATGCCAGTTCCTGGAATACCGTGCTGGTGGTCCGTCCACAGCCCGGACAGGCAATGACCATTGGCGTGAAATTGCGCAGGCCCATGGTCTGCAGGATCTCCTGCCCGACGATCACCTCGTTCTCGCGCGGCGCCCCAGGCTCCGGCGTCAGCGAGATGCGGATGGTATCGCCGATGCCTTCCTGCAGCAGGACGGAAAGCGCAGCGGTCGATGCCACGATGCCCTTGCTACCCATGCCGGCTTCGGTCAGGCCGAGATGCAGCGCATAGTCGCAGCGCTGCGCCAGTTCACGGTAGACCGCGATCAGGTCCTGCACGGCCGAGACCTTGCAGGACAGGATGATCTGTCCGCCGGGCAGGCCAATTTCCTCGGCCCGCTGGGCTGATTCGATGGCCGAGGTAATCAGTGCCTCGATCATTACGCTCTGGGCCGGCCATGGTGAGGCACGCCGGGCGTTCTCATCCATCACACGCGCCAGCAGGTCCTGATCGAGGCTACCCCAGTTGACGCCGATGCGCACTGGCTTGTCGTAGCGGCAGGCGATCTCGATCATCTGGCTGAACTGCACGTCGCGCTTGGCGCCCTTGCCCACGTTGCCGGGATTGATGCGGTACTTGGACAGCGCTTCGGCACAGGCCGGAAAGTCCTTCAGCAGCGTATGGCCGTTGTAATGGAAATCGCCGACCAGCGGCACATCGATGCCCATGCGGTCGAGCTGCTCGCGGATCGCCGGCACCGCTGCCGCTGCCTCGGGCGTATTCACAGTGAGGCGCACCAGCTCGGATCCGGCACGTGCCAGATCCTTGACCTGGATCGCGGTACCGATGACGTCGACC
>DATLHT010000118.1:0-1666 GCA_035539795.1 Burkholderiaceae bacterium | reverse complement strand
GCACCCGGCGCGTGGCCTCCACTGCCATATCGACAGCTGCATGCGGTGGTGTGCCGAGACAGATGAGCTGCGCAGCACCTGTGAGCAGAATCGCCCACACGTGTCCGGCTTCCTTCGGCAGAGGCCGTTCAAGGAATGCATTCAGCACATGTTCCAGTTCACCCTGCCGGCGCAGCACCGTGGTGGCAAGAGCTCTGGCGAAAGCCCGATCGCGCGGCGCGAGCGCTGCGGCCTTGGGGCGGTCGGCCAAATCCGCGAGCACCTGCTCAAAGGGCCGCTGATCAACCAGCACACCCGCTACCAGCCGATGCGCGAGATCCCGGGCCGCCGATCCCGGCAGCGCGCTCCTGCCATCACGCTTCGGTTGAGCCGCGCCGTCCGGCGCCGGATGGCTGCGCGTTATCCCCACGGGCCGCGCGGCCTGTCAGACGCTGCGCCACCCCACGGTCCTGGCGCGGGGGAACGATAGGTGCTTGATCGCTGCGGCACCCGTGAAGCTCCAGGTCCCAGCTCCGCTGCCAGCCTCTCCAGCGCGGTGATGCGATTCTGCGTATTGGGGTGGGTCGAGAACAGATTATCCATGCCTTCGCCGGTCAGCGGATTGATGATGAACAGGTGCGCGGTGGCCGGAGCCGCCTCGGCAGGCTCGTTGCGGATGCCGCGTGCGTACTGCTCGATCTTGCGCAACGCGGAGGCGAGCCACATCGGATTGCCGCAGATCATGCCGCCGAGCCGGTCTGCCTGATATTCGCGCGACCGGCTGACCGCCATCTGCACCATCATCGCAGCCATGGGCGCAACGATCATGGCCACCAACGCGCCGATCCAGCCTACGCCATTGCTGTTTTCGCGATGTCCGCCGAACAGCGCGCCAAATTGCAGATATTGCGCCAGCATCGAGATGGCGCCGCCAATGGTAGCGGCGACAGCCATGGTCAGCGTGTCATAATTCTTCACATGCGCAAGCTCGTGCGCCATGACGGCCGCCACCTCTTCCGGCGACAACATTTCAAGCAGGCCCGTGGATGCGCACACAGCGGCGTTCTGCGGACTGCGGCCGGTAGCGAAAGCATTGGGCTGCGGATTGTTCATGATGTAGACGCGCGGCATAGGCAGACTGGCGCGCGCGGCGAGGTCGCGGACGATGGTGTAATATTGGCCGCCCGACTGTTCCGTCACTTCCTCCGCGCCGTACATGCGCAGCACGAGCTTGTCGGACTGCCACAGGCTGAACAAGTTCATCGCCAGCGCGACGGCAAACGCGATGACCATGCCGGTGGCACCTCCTACCAGTCCGCCCATGGCCACCAGAATGCCCGTCAGTACGGCGAGCAAAAGCCCGGTCTTGGCATAATTCATCGGCATTGATGCGGTCCCTGAACAGTTGTGTCGTCACGCGCCTGCCCGGAGGCCGGGTTGGCACCCACTATATGGGATGACAGGCCTGCGTCAGCCAGAGGTGCGCTAAAGCCCTTCAGGCCCGTGATTGTACCACCGGAAGTTCACTCGCCCAGGGTCTTGATTGCCCGCCATTTCCGCGCTCGCCAGCCTCTGGCACGAGCGTTGCAGAACAATGGGCTTACTACTGGTGTAACGTTTCAAAGCAAGACAGGTATTGCAGTCGGCATTGGAGTCCGGGTGCGTGGCGAGGACGTGGAGTTGGGCA
>DATLHT010000117.1:0-1551 GCA_035539795.1 Burkholderiaceae bacterium | reverse complement strand
CCGTACGCTTGTTCATGCGCGCCTTGTCCACGCGCAGGCAGAAGTCGAACAGGCTCTTGAAAGGCCCCGTCGTGGATCCGTTGGGTCCCTCGCCCCGACCTTCGCGGGCGGCCACGATGGCCTCGATGGCCTGCTGGCCCGTGCCCTTCACGGCGCCCAGGCCGTAGCGGATGATCTTGTCGGTCACGGGCTCGAAACGGTACTTGCCACGGTTCACGTCCGGCGGCTCGAAAGTCATGCCGAAGTGTTTGACCGCGTCTTCAAACAGCACCTTCAGCTTGTCGGTGTCGTCCATTTCGACGGTCATGTTGGCGCAGAAGAACTCAGCCGTGAAGTGCACCTTGAGCCAACCCGTGTGGTAGGCCAGCAGTGAGTACGCGGCAGCGTGCGACTTGTTGAAGCCGTAGCCCGCGAACTTCTCCATCAGGTCGAACACCTCGTCGGCCTTCGCCTGATCGATGCCATGGGTCGCGAGGGCGCCGGCGCGGAACTTCTCGCGATGTTCGGCCATTTCCTCGGCCTTCTTCTTGCCCATGGCGCGGCGCAGCAGGTCGGCGCCACCCAGGCTGTATCCGCCCAGGATCTGCGCGGTCTGCATCACCTGCTCCTGGTAGACCATGATCCCGTACGTTTCGCTGAGCATGTCGGCGACGGCTGGGTGCGGGTACTCCACCACCTCCTTGCCATGCTTGCGGTTCACGAAGCTGGGAATCAGGTCCATGGGACCCGGGCGGTACAGTGCGTTCAGCGCGATCAGGTCTTCCAGGCGGCTCGGCTTGGCCTCCTTCAGCATGCCCTGCATACCGCGGCTTTCAAACTGGAACACGGCCTCGGTCTTGCCTTCGGAGAACAGCCGGTAGGTCGGCCCGTCGTCAAGCGGAATGTTCTCGAACGCGAAGTTCTCCTGGCCTTTGTGGCGCTTCATGATGAACTCGCGTGCGATCTCCAGGATGGTGAGCGTGGCAAGCCCCAGGAAGTCGAATTTCACAAGGCCAATGGCCTCCACGTCGTCCTTGTCGTACTGACTCACGGCAGACTCGCTGCCAGGCTGCTGATACAGGGGGCAGAAGTCGGTCAGCTTGCCCGGGGCGATCAGCACGCCCCCGGCATGCATGCCGATGTTGCGGGTCATGCCCTCGAGTTTTTGCGCCATCTCGATGACGGTCTTGACGTCTTCTTCCTTGCGCACGCGCTCGTACAGCGTGGGCTCCAGTTCCAGCGCGTAGTTGTTCTTGTCGCCCTCTTTCTTCACCTCGGGGGGGTACGCCAGGGTATAGGACATGCCGGGCTTTCCCGGTACCAGCTTGGAGATGCCGTCGCAGAACGTGTAGCTCATGTCCATCACGCGGCCCACGTCGCGGATGTCGGCCTTGGCGGCCAGCGTTCCGAAGGTGGCGATCTGGCTCACGGCGTTCTTGCCGTACTTGTCCTTGACGTAGTCGATCACGCGGTCGCGATTGGACTGGCAAAAGTCGGTGAGCTTGCCCGGCGCGATCAGCACCCCGCCCGCATGCATGCCGATGTTGCGCGTCATGCCCTCGAGCTTCTGGG
>DATLHT010000116.1:0-6237 GCA_035539795.1 Burkholderiaceae bacterium | reverse complement strand
TTCACATCGGGCTGGCGCAGCACGGTGGCCACATCGGCCTGCCATTTCTGGACGATGGCGTCCGGCGTGCCCTTCGGCGCCACCAGCCCGTACCACGAGGTCACGTCGAAGCCCGGCACGGTCTCGGAAATTGCCGGGAGGTCAGGCGCCAGCGACGAACGCTTGGCCGTGGTCACCGCCACGCCGGTCAGCCGCTTGTCCTGGATGAAGGGCAGTGCTTCGTTGGCGATCACCATCTGCGCCTGCCCGCCCATGACGTCCTGCATGGCAGCCGCGCCGCCCTTGTATGGCACGTTGACGATCTTCGCCCCGGTCATGCTCTTCAGCATTTCGCACGACATGTAGGTACTCGTGCCTACCCCGGTGGTGGCGCAGCTCACCTTCTCCGGATTGGCCTTGGCGTAGGCGATGATGTCCGCCATCGTGCGTGCCTGGAAGTTGTTGTTGATGGCCAGGTAGTTGGGCACCGCCACCAGTTGCGACACCGGAATCAGCTCCTTGGTGATGTCGTACATCGGCTTCTTGTAGAAATAGTGGTTCAGCGCATTGGCGATGCTGCCGACCAGGAAGGTATAGCCATCGGGCGCGGCACGCGCCACCATCTGCGAACCGATCATGCTGCCCGCGCCAGGCTTGTTCTCGACGATCACGGTCTGGCCGAGCGAGGTGGTGAGATGGTGCGCCACCAGGCGGCCCAGCGCATCCGTATTGCCCCCCGGCGGGAACGGCACCACCAGCTTGATCGGTTTGTCGGGCCAGGCGGCCGCAGCCGCCAGGGATGCACTTCCAAGTACAGCAGCCAATCCAGAAGCCAGTATTACGCGCGCAACTTTCCTGAACGTCTTCATGCATGTCTCCTTGGTGTTATATGGGCAGTCGATACGGGTGTCGCTTCCATCGAGCCGGGATACGGCTTTCCGTGGCGTGTTCTACGCACGCCTCAGGATTCGCCGCCAGCTCCGATGGGATGCTTCAGATAGCCATCGCGCGTCTGCGGCAGCTTGTGGCCGAGCAGCTTGCTGGCAATCTGGTTGCGCAGCACCTGCCCGGTGCCGCCAGAAATCGTGAACATGCGCGCATCGCGCAGCATCCGCTCGAGCGGCAGGGCACGGCCATAGCCGACAGCGCCATGGATCTGCAGAGCGTCGCTGGTAACCTTGAGCGCCATGTCGGAGGCCAGCACCTTTGCCTGCGCGGCCGCAAGGATGTCCGGAAACTCCGTGCCGCTGACGGCCGCCTTGTAGATCAGCGCGCGTGCCGCTTCCAGCTGCACCGACATGTCGGCCAGCATCCACTGGATCCCCTGGAACTCGGCGATCGGCCGGCCGAACTGCTCGCGCTTCAATGCGTAGTCGCGCGCCAGCTCATAGGCGCCCTGCGCCACGCCGAGCGCCACGGTGGCGGCACCGACGCGCTGCGCGTTGTAGGCATTCATCAGTCCGGCAAAACCGCGCTCATAGCCGCCCGGCGGCGACACCATCATCGAACCGTGCACCTCGACGTTGTCGAAGGTGATGTGGCCCTCAGGTACGCCGCGAATGCCCATGGCATACAGGCGGTTGATGCTCATGCCGGGTACGTCGGGGCCGACCACGATGAAGCCGGCGATGCCACGGTCCACGCCCTCGTCCATCACACGTGCGAACACGAGGTGCAGGCGCGAGACGCCACCGCCGGTGATCCAGTGCTTCTCGCCGTTCAGGCGCCAGTGGTCGCCATGACGCGTCGCGGTGGTACGCAGGTCGGTGGCTGAGCTGCCGGCGCCCGGCTCGGTGATGCAGATCGCCGGCTTGTCGCCATCCAGCACGAGGCGCGCGCCGAGCTGTTTCTGCTCTTCGGTGCCGTACTTCATGATGGCGCCAATGGCGCCCATGTTCGATTCCACCGCGATGCGGCCCGATGCCGCGCACACCTGGGAAAACGCCTCGATGACCAGCACCGCGTCCAGGCAGCTTGCACCCTTGCCGCCATAAGCTTGCGGAATGGTCATACCCATGAAGCCGGCGTCGCGCATCGCGCCGACCACGTCCCAGGGATACTGTTCGGTGCGGTCCGTTTCGGCCGCACGCGGCGCCATCACGGTGGCGGCCATCTCGCGGGCCTTGCGTTGCCATTCGAGTTGCGTGGGAGTGAACTGGAACATATGCGTACCTTGTCTATTGATCTAGTGAGCGTGAAATCCGTTGCCGGCCGCGAGTGCGTTCAGGATGTCCTCGGTGTGCTCGCCTAGCCGGGGCGGCGGGCGGCGGTAGGAGGGCGCAGTGCGACTCATGTGGATGGGGTTGCCGATCAGCTCGACCTTGCCGTCGGCATAGCCAGGCGCGGGCATGGCCACGCGCATGCCGCGCGCCAGTACCTGCGGGTCATTGAACACATCGGGAATGGTGTTGATCGGACCACCGGGAATACCCAGGCGCTCCAGCTGTTCGGTCCAGTAGGCACGCGGCTGGCACACGGTGAGTGCCTTGAGCTGTGGCACCAGTTCGGCGCGGTTCTGCACGCGCATGCGGTTCGTCGCATAACGCGCATCCTCGGCCAGCTCGGGCACGCCGGCCAGGCTGCAGAAGCGCGCGAACTGCGTATCGTTACCGACCGCCAGGATGAAGTAGCCATCGCTGGCCGGAAACACTTCATACGGCACGATGTTTGGATGACCGTTGCCGAGGCGCGGCGGCGCTTCGCCGGCGGTGAGGTAGTGCGTGCCGGCGTTCGCCAGCCACGCGACCTGCGCGTCGAGCAGCGCCACGTCGACGTGCTGGCCCTCGCCGTGCTGGTCGCGATGACGCAGCGCAGCCAGGATGCCCACGGTGGCATACATGCCGGTCATCAGGTCGGTAATGCCGACGGCCACCTTCTGCGGCTCGCCGTCGGGCGTGCCGGTCAGGCTCATGATGCCGCCCATGCCCTGTGCGAGAAAATCGTAGCCGGGCCGCGCTGCATACGGACCGGTCTGGCCGAAGCCGGTGATCGAGCAGTACACCAAACGTGGATAGCGCTCGTGCAGCTGGGCGTAGGACAAGCCGTGGCGCGCCAGGTCGCCGACCTTGAAGTTCTCCACCAGCACATCGGCATCGGCCAGCAGGGCGTGGATCACCGCCTGGCCATCGGCACTGGTCAGGTCGACGGCAATCGAACGCTTGTTGCGGTTGGCACAGGCATAGTAGGCGCTCTCGGCGAGCTCGCGGCCTTCATCGTCGCGCAGATAGGGCGGCCCCCATTTGCGGGTGTCGTCACCGGCACCGGGCCGCTCGACCTTGATGACATCGGCGCCGAGATCCGCCAGCAATTGCGTGCAGCTCGGGCCCGCCAGGATGCGCGAGAGATCGAGCACGCGGATGCCATCGAGACTGCCGGGCGATAGATGTTGAGCCGTTGACACTGTCGACCTCCTCCCTGGTGATGACCTGCGCCATCAGAAGTGTGGAGGTCATTATGGAGGCGGCCTTGCTTAAGCCAAATCGAAAAGTTATTGATCTGAGTATCGGTTTTCGTAATACGTGGTGCACGAACCGGCGTGGGTGACCACGCACTGCGCCCCGTATTGCGCGGGGCGTGCGGCATGGTGCACTGCACATCGGCACGCCTGCGCGCCGATGTGCAGTGCAGGCCATGTCAGCCCAGCATCTGGCTGATGAACTGGCGTGTGCGCTCGTGCTGCGGCGTGTGGAAGAGGGCATCCGGCGTGCCGACTTCGACAATCTCGCCCTGGTCCATGAACACCACGCGGTCGGCCACCTGCTTGGCGAAGTTCATCTCGTGCGTGACGCAGATCATGGTCATGCCGTCGCTCGCCAGCTCGACCATGGTATCGAGCACTTCCTTGACCATCTCCGGATCGAGCGCCGACGTCGGCTCGTCGAACAGCATCACCTGCGGCTTCATGCAGAGCGCACGCGCGATGGCCACGCGCTGCTGCTGCCCGCCCGACAGCTGGCCCGGATACTTGGCCGACTGGTTGCCGATATGCACACGGTTGAGGTAATACTCGGCCAGCTCGCGCGCGTCGCGCTTGGGGACTTTCTTGCTGTGCACCGGCGCGAGCATGCAGTTCTCGAGCACGGTCAGGTGTGGAAACAGGTTGAAGTTCTGGAACACCATGCCGATGTCGTCACGCAGCCGTGCCAATGTCTTGCCGGGACTGCCGACATCCTTGCCATAGACCTGCAGCGCACCGTCGTCAAAGCTCTCCAGCCCGTTGACGCAACGGATCATGGTCGACTTGCCGGAGCCCGACGGCCCGCACACGATGACACGCTCGCCAGGGTCCACCTGCAGGCTGATGTTGCGCAACACATGGAACTGATCGTAGTACTTGTTGAGACGCGTCAGTTGAACCGCAGCGACACCCATGACAACCTTGCTCCTGAAAAAACGTTTTGTGGTGAAATCAAGCCAGCACTGCCTGGGCGTTGCGCTTGCGGATAGCCGCGACCAGCTGCGAGGCCGCGACGCAGATCACCAGATAGATCACGGCCACCGCCAGATACATCTCGACCAGGCGCGAATCGCGCTGCGCAAGCTTGGATGCCGCGCCAAGCAGGTCGGTGATCGACAGCACGTAGACCAGCGCCGTGTCCTGGAACAGGATGATGGTCTGCGTCAGCAGGATCGGGCTGATGGCGCGCAGCGCCTGCGGCAGGATGACGAGGCCGTAGGTACGGCTCGTCGGCAGCGCCAGCGCGCGGCACGCTTCGTACTGGCCTTTCGGAATCGAGTTGAGGCCGGCGCGGATGATCTCCGCGTAGTACGCAGCCTCGAACATCGCAAAGGTGATGAAGGCGGTGTAGACCGGACCGATCGGCGTCGGCCGCGCCGCTCCCGTGACCCACTGCAGCAGCAATGGAATCAGGAAAAAGAACCAGAACAGCACCATGATGAGCGGAATCGAGCGCATCAGAGCGATGTATCCGGCGGCCAGCGGCGCCAGCACCGGCACGTCGAGATGGCGTACGAGGGCCAGCCCGGTGCCGAGCACGATGCCGGCAGCAAAGCTGAAGGCGGTGAGCTTCAGCGAAAACATCAGGCCCTGCATCAGGTACGGAAAGGCCTGGACCACGGCGGCGAAATCGAAGGCTTCCATGGCTCAGGCTCCTTTCAGGGCACGGTCGGCGCGCGCCCGGGCGCGCGCGCGGCGGCTGCGTGGCCGCGTGGGGTGCGTGCCGGGAATGGTGAGCTTGCGTTCGACATAGCGCATCACGGCATACACCAGCATGGCGAGGATCAGGTAGAGCAGCGTCGCGATGCCGAATGCCTGGAACGTCTGGAAGGTGAACTCGCTGACCTGGCGCGCCTGCGCCGTCAGTTCGAGGACGCCGATGGTCAGCGCCACCGAGGTGTTCTTGAAAATGCCCATGAGCTCGCTGGTCAGCGTCGGCACCACGATCCGCAGCGCCTGCGGCAGGATCACGAGGCGGTAGGTGGCGAACGGTGTCATGCCGAGCGAGGCGGCCGCCATGCGCTGGCCGCGTGGCACCGATTCGATGCCGGCCTTGATATGCTCGGCGACGCGCGCCGCCGTGTACAGCGTGAGCCCGAACAGGGCCGGCATGAAATTTCCCCAGGGCGGGGCCATCTGTTTCATGGCCTCGCCCCACGCACGCGGCAGCAGTTCGGGGACGACGAAGTACCAGAGGAACATCTGCACGATGACGGGGATGTTGCGGAAGATCTCGACATACAATCGGGCAAGCACGGCGACCCAGCGGTTGCGGGATGTGCGCCCGCAACCCACCAGCACGCCGATCACGAACGCGAGGCACCAGCCCGCGGCGGCCAGAAAGAGCGTCCATCCGACTCCGGAAAGAATCCAGTCGAGATAGATTTCATCCCCATCCGGCACCTGCTCGAACAACACTGAGAACATCGTCATCCCCGTCCTGTCTCAGAACTCGGCCTTGTCGCTCGGCGAATCGATCCGGGCGCGCAGCTTGTCCGAGATCGGGAAGCCCAGGTTGACGTTGCGCGGCGGGATCGGCGATTCGAACCACTTCTTGTAGGCGCGCTCGAACGAGCCATCCTTCATCATCGCCACCAGCACGCCGTCGACGAGCGCCTTGAAGCCGGCATCGCCCTTGTGCATCATCAAACCATAGTAGCTGACCTCATAGCCGCCCGGCAGGAAGGTAAACGCGGACGGATCGATTCGCCGAGCGACAAGGCCGAGTTCTGAGACAGGACGGGGATGACGATGTTCTCAGTGTTGTTCGAGCAGGTGCCGGATGGGGATGAAATCTATCT
>DATLHT010000115.1:0-2439 GCA_035539795.1 Burkholderiaceae bacterium | reverse complement strand
GGCCAAGCGTGGCGGCGCCCGGGGCGATTCGGTAGTGGAAGCCCTGGCCAAGTCGGCAGCGCGCACCATCGGTTCGACCGTCGGTCGCGAAATCGTGCGCGGCATTCTCGGCAGCATCCTTGGTTCGCGCCGCAAGTAATCCGTTCAGCCGCTTGCTTCGAAGCAATCTCGCCCGCGTGATCACTCAAGTGATCACGCGGGCGTTTTTCATGCGCCCACGCCAAGCAGGGCGAGCACGCCCAGCACCAGGAAGATCACCGCCGCGATACGGTGCACGAGACGTACCGGCAGGCGTCCGGCAAAGCGCCCGCCGAGCAGCACGGCCGGCACATTGGCGATCATCATGCCGAGCGTGGTGCCGATGACGACGGGGACCATGGCATCGAACCGTGCGGCCAGCGCCACCGTGGCGATCTGTGTCTTGTCGCCCATCTCCGCGAGAAAGAACACCAGTAGTGTCGTGCCGAACACGCCGAGCAGGCGGCTGGCATCCTTGGGCTGCTCATCGGCGTCGAGCTTGTCGGGAATCAGCATCCAGCCGGCCATGAGGATGAAGCCGATGCCGAGGATCCAGCGCAGTACGTCGGGACCGAGCAGTTGCGTCAGCCAGCTGCCGACTGCACCGGCCAGCGCATGGTTGGCGAGGGTGGCGACGAGAATGCCGAGGATGATGGGAACCGGCTTGCGAAAGCGCGCAGCCAGCAAAAGTGACAGGAGTTGGGTCTTGTCGCCGATTTCCGCAAGGGCGACGATGCCGGTCGAAACGAGGAAGGCTTCCATGGGGTTTGTGGTTATGCCGGGCCGAACGCATCGTGACGATGCCAATGACATGCACCTTCCCCGGCCCGAACCGGAAAGGCGATGCCATTGGTCTCGCCAGGTCCCGATGATCCGGGCTGCAAGCGCCATGATCGGCGCGGCTCATGATCGACATGCTCCGCGCGTCTTCAAGTCTGTTGACGCATGCCCCGCTCGGTGTGTCGGCGGGCGGCTACTCCCCAATTGCTGGGGGCGATTATACCGGCTCTGCGTTGCCTTGGCGAGCCGCCTCAGAAATCGTCTTGGCTCTGCTCTTGCCCATCGCTGTTGACGTTCTCCGTGGCCGGCTTTACGTTGAAGCAGCCACGGTATGTCGCATAGAACGCGCAATACAGGATGGTCAGCATGGCCAGCGAGTATGGGGTGACGATGAACGACATGAAGTCACCCGCCCCAATTGCCCGGAAGAAGGCTTCCAGGATGAAGGGGATCGCGACCATCAGTATGCCGAAGATCACGCCGAACGTGAGGAAGGCGCCGCGGTTGCGCCAGCAGGCGATCCAACTGAAGAAGATGGCCTTGACCGGCGTCACGCCGTGCCATGCGACCAGCAGCGGGGCAAACCAGAATGCCATGGCGACTGGAATGTAAAGCAGCGCGCCGACCAGCAGCGCCCGGTAGAGGATAGCGGCAGTTTCGGCGTTGGGCTCGGCTTCGCGCATGAGTACCGGCATCAGTTCCCGCAGGTCGACCAGGCTGCCGACGATCAGGCTGAGCGCGAAGATCGCCACTGCATACAGTCCGCCCAGCTTGAACAATCCGCTGGTCGCTGGCTTGTCGCCAGTGCGGAAGGCGGACACCAGAATGGCTGGAGAGATGCGCCGGTTCTGGATCACGTCACGACATGCCGTCATGATGCCAACGAACAGGCCCGGGTTCAGCACCAATGCCGCGATGATGCCAATGAGTGGGATGAAGATGGCCAGCTGCAGCGCCATCAGATAGATGAACAGCAGCATCAGGAAGGCCAGCGGGTTCTTGCGGAACAGCCAGAGGCCTTGCCGGAACCAGACATAGCCGTCGCGTGGCGTGACTTCGATCAGTTGCATGGCGACTCAGACATGGAGGACGGAGGGAGTGGTGATCCGCGCGCGCAGGATGCGTTCGAAATGCGTCGGGTCATGCGGCTGCAGCATGTGCGCATCGCGGGGCAGGTAGAAGTCCCACAGGCGTGAGATCCAGAAACGCAGGGCGGCGGCACGCAGCATGTCGGCCCAGTGGCGGCGCTCGGCGTCGCTGAGCGGCCGCACGGCGGCGTAGGCCTGCAGCATGGCGTCCATGCGGGCCGCATCCAGCGTGCCAGTCGGCAGGTCGATGCACCAGTCGTTGACGCATACCGCCAGGTCGAACAGCCATTTGTCGACGCCGGCAAAGTAGAAATCGAAGAAGCCGCCCAGGCGGCTGCCGCCGTCGGCCGTCGTCTGAAACAGCACGTTGTCGCGGAACAGGTCGCAGTGACAGGGCCCCGCTGGCAGCGCAGCGTAGTCGGCACTGCCGAAGAAGCGCTGTTGATGCGCCAGTTCGGCCTGCAGCAGTGCCTTCCTGTCGGCATCGATGAATGGGATTATCTGCGGAACGGTCTCTTCCCACCAGGGCAGGCTGCGTAGATTCGGCTGGTGG
>DATLHT010000114.1:0-2130 GCA_035539795.1 Burkholderiaceae bacterium | reverse complement strand
GATCATGGGCCTCCTGACCGAACTGTCTGCCGCGCTGTTCCCGCGCCCGCTTGACCGACGCACGCGGGGCAAACTGCTGGCCGCCAGCCAGCGCATGATTCCGATCGCAGCGCTGGCCGGCGTTATCGTCCCGGTGCTGATCACGCTCGGGTTTCGTGATAGCGTCGCGCTCGAGGCCTTGTGGATCTGGACAGCCGAGATGCTGGCATTGTCCGCTCTGATGTTCCTGGTGCATATGCAGTACCGCAAGGAGCGGCGGCAGATGCCACCTGCCGAGCATACGGCCCGGTGGTGGCCGCGCATGCGTCTGCTGGCGGGTGCCATTGGGCTGGGGTGGGCGAGCGCTGGCTTGCTGCACGCTTATGCCATCTCGCCGGTGTTCACGGTTGTGCTATTCGTCTTGATGCTGGCCGTGCTGGCGGTGGGATCTTCTACGTATGCCGCCGTGCCCGGCAGTCTGCTGCTGTGTGCCGCCCCGGTCCTGCTGGCTGCTTTCCTGCTGGCCCAGTTGACCTTTCCCCGTCAGATCGCCTATGTCACCGTGCTGGTGTTCTTCTATGCGGGCCTGCTCGCGTATCACGCCCTCAGCATCCATCGCACGCTATGCCGGGAAATTGCCCTGGAACGCGGCAGTCGGCGGCTGGCCCGGCGCTTTTATGAGGAACGCCAGCGTGCCCTGGAGGCGAGTGAGGAGAAATCCCGGTTTCTGGCTGCGGCAAGTCACGACCTGCGTCAGCCGGTGCATGCACTGGTCATGTTGGTCGAGGCACTGCGCGCCCGCAATCGCTCGGATGACCTGCATCCGCTGGTCGAACAGGTCGCCGCCGGCACGCAGACGATCGATTTGCTGTTCAGTTCGCTGCTCGATCTGTCCAAGCTCGAAGGACGCAAACAGCTACCGCAACTGGTGTCGTGCGATATCACTGCGTTGATCGACGAAGTCGTCAGCCAGTTTTCCGGCGATGCGCGGGCCAACAATCTGACCTTGCGCGGCAACCGGCCAGCGGAACTGATCGCGCTCGCTGAGCCGGTCATGCTGCGGCGCGCACTGTATAACCTCGTGCAGAATGCGTTGCGCTATACGCCAGACGGCGGCGTGATTGTGCGCGGCCGGCTGCGCGCCGGCGATGTACGCATCGAGGTATGGGATACGGGCGTAGGCATTGCCTCGGCACATACGGCGGAAATATTCTCGCCCTATTTCCAGGTACAGAACGCGCATCGTGACCTTTCCCAGGGCTTGGGTCTGGGGTTGGCGATTTTCCGCGAATGTGTGCGGTTGATGCAGGGGCAGTATGGCGTGCGGTCGGTGCCCGGTCGTGGGTCGGTCTTCTGGTTCAGCCTCAAGACAGCTCCCGCCGTCGTGGCCGACGGTGCACGGCAGCGTGGCAAGGCACGTGACACGCCCGTATTTGCCGGCACCATTCTGGTGGTCGACGATGATCGTCAGGTGCGTGACGCCTGGTCGGCGCTGCTGAAGGCGTGGGGCGTTACCGTGCAGTGCGTGGACGATGGCACGGGCGCGGATGCCGCGCTCGCTGGCGGCCTGCGTCCGCATGTGATCCTGTGCGACCTGCGCCTGCCGGGGTCGGAGAACGGCCTGCAACTGATGGAGCGGCTACATGCGGCGCATCCGGCCGCCCACGTGGCCCTGCTGAGCGGTGACCCGAAATCGCGCGCTTTCCTGGAGGCCGAAGAGGCGGGTTATGTCGTGTTGACCAAGCCGGTTGACATGGACGGGTTGCGCGTCCTACTGCGCCGCTGGTTGCCATCGCCCGAGGAGCAGGCGGCTGGGCGCTGAACGCGTGCCGGTTCGCGTCGCTTCGGGGCAGCCCCCTCAGGCGAGCACGCGGAAGCGCTCCAGGCGCGACATGATCTGCAGCCGGGTCCGCACGCCGAGGCGTTGCAGGATGGCGGAGACATGTTCCTTGACCGTGTTTTCCGTCAGGCCGAGACGGCGTGCGATGGACTTGTTCGGCAGACCCTCGAGGATCAGCATCAGCACGGAGCCCTGGCGCGGCGTCAGCCCGAGCTCGGCCGGCGTGACCGGAATGCCGTCGTGCGGCGTGCGGGTCTGCTCCAGCGTGTCGGCATTGGGGAATGACACTTCGCCCTGGCGTACTTCGCGGA
>DATLHT010000113.1:0-13976 GCA_035539795.1 Burkholderiaceae bacterium | reverse complement strand
TGGAACGTCCAGACGAGAAAAGCCTGATCACCCTGCTGTACCGCATCCGAAACGACAAACCGCGGTGCCTGCACCTGCTGGAACATATGCGTAAAGATCCGCTCGATATCGGTGACTGAATGCACCTCGTTGAATGGATCTTTGAAATAGGCATCTGGAGCATACAGCTCGCGTAATACCGCTACGTGCGCCAGGGTCAGGGTCTCGAAAAACGCGACCAGCACTTGCAGGCGGTCGGCATACTGATCACGCGTCATAATCCGGTCACCCGTCGGACAATCGCAAAATACAAGCGATATGGCAACATCCGCAGCATTTTGAAAACGTAGGTCAAGCGCCGCGGGAAATGGATCTCGAATGCCCCCGCCTCCATGCCGTCGATGATCTCCTGCGCAGCTTCCTCGGCGGAAATCAGGGCTGGCATATGAAAATCGTTGGCGGCAGTCATCGGCGTTCTTACAAAGCCGGGAGAAATCAGATAGACATTGATGCCGCGCGGACGCAGATCGAAGTACATGGCCTCGCTCAAATTGATGATGGCGGCCTTGCTTGGGCCGTAGATCACTGCCTTGGGCAATCCCCCATAGCCCGCAATACTACCGATGATGCCGATCGCCCCGCTGCCCTGCCGCAATAACTGCGGCACCGCCGACGCCACAACATTGAGCGGGCCATGAAGGTTGGTATCGAGAATGTGGGCGGCCACGCTGCGGTCCAGGACATCGGCTCGCATGGCGTTGTAAGTCCCGGCGCTGACGAGTACCAGGTCCAAGCCACCCCAGCCCGCAACCAGCGTTGCCAGCGTCGTCGCCACAGCGTCTGCATCCGTGATATCACACGGCAGCAGGCGTGCCTCAGCGAGACCGGCAGATCCAGCCTGTACCACCGAGGCAGCCAGCGTCTCGGCACTGCGTGCAGAGAGGGCGAGACGCGCGCCACGCTGCGCCAGCAGTCGGGCAAGCGCGGCGCCGATGCCGGTAGACGCGCCGATGATCCAGACACGCTTCCCCACCCACGATGTCACTGGATCATTCAGGGGGCGCATCATGTTGGCCGCCGCCGGAAAGAAAGCGTCACTTCGCCCAGCCGGACGCCGAACTTGCTCATCACCGCGCGGTTGAGCATGACGTTATCGTCCATCAAATACATCCAGTCATCGAAGTCGACATGCCAGATCCGGCCGTCCACTGGCAAAGCCAGCGTATAGCGCCAACGGAACGCATTACCACTGGTTTCCCCCATGGCTTCGCCGACGACGTCGTCGGCAGTACCGGTATAGTGCCGCTCGCCAGTCTTGCGCAGTGTCCATACGCGGCGTTGCTGCGAGCCATCGGAATACGTGAATTGCTCATCCAGCACGCCGGTCTCGACACCGTCGACGGTGCTCCAGGTGCAACGCATCACAACAGTGAAACGTTTGACAACGCGCCCGGAACGGTCAGTAAACACGCCCCAGGCATCCACCTCACCATTGAAGTACTTGGGAAGATGCAATGCCGGCTGCTCGCTGGCATACAGCGTGGGCTCGACGCTCGAGCAGGCGTTTAGGCCGCCCAACGCCACCACCACCAGTAACAGTCGCAAACGGTGTCGTAAGTACTTGAACATGTCAGACTCCTGGTATCAAAGGACGGATGCGCCACAACGCGACCATCGCACACAGCTTGAGAATGCAAGGAACGAGACCATAGGCCAGTGTCAGCGCGGTGGTACCGGCGGCCGGCGTATCCAGTGTGCCCGGCGCATAGCCGAGCAGGGTCAGCAAGGGCAGCATCAAACCCGCCGCCAGCGCGAGATTGAGTTTGGCAGTGAAATTCCACAGGCCGAAGCAGGCACCTTCACGCAATGCGTGCGGTGCCTGCTGGATCAGGCCGGCGGCAAGCGCGGCTGGTGCGATCAGGTCGGTACCCAAGGCTACGCCGGACAACGCAGACAACAGCAGGAACGCCGGTAGCATGAGAGATGGGTCAAGGTAGTCGACGCCGATCACCCAGACAAACACTGCGATCGATAACCCCATGCCGGCCAGCCAGATGCGTACCAGACCAAACCGGGGTACACCACGACTCCACAGCGGCATGGAAGCCACCGCCGACAGAAAGTAGATGGCCAGGATCAGGCCGCTGTATGCCTGCAGGCCGAGGACATCCCGCACGAAGAACAGCAGCAGGGTGGCAGGAATCGCCGCGGCAATGCCATTCAGGGCAAAAACACCCAGCAGCGCACGGAATCCGGCATGTCGTAACGGCGCCAGCATGGCACGTGTGGTGAGTCCCTCCGTGCGCGACACCGGCATCGCCAGCGGACGAGGCGCGATGCGCAACAGCATCCAGCTGGCCAGCAAGGCCGCTAGCGCGAGCAGCGCACTGGCGGCGGTCATGCCGGCCAGGCCTGGCAGCACCGCAGCGGCAATCACACCAAGCAAGCCACTGCCCTCCCGCGCGGCGGCGATACTGGCACGACCGCCAGCGCTTTGAGCGAGGGTCGCGCCCCATGCCTGATGGCCGATCGAGCCCAGGCTGAAGCCGGCATAGGTCAGCAACAGAGCCATCACCATCCAGCCCGTGAGCTGCACGGGCGACAGACCGCCCGGCGGATGAAACAAGGCAGCGAACCCCAGGATCAGCAGCGGGACCGCAACCTGGATGGCACGAGACAGACGGCCGGCCTGGTTCAGGCGATCCGTCCAGACGCCGAACCACGGATCGGCAAAGGCATCCGCCAGTCGCGAGCACAACAGGACAATCCCAATCCATGCCAGTGGCAACCCGAAACGCTGCGCATACCAGTCTGGCAGGACGACGTAGATGGGCAGGGCAGCGAACGACAGGGGAAAACCGAGGCCACCGTAGGCCAGCAGCGCCCGACGGCTTAGGTGGGCTTCGGCGGCAGCGGTGACGCGTACTCCTTCGGGAAAGGCATCAAGGCCGCCACGAGCAGTGGTCATGGGTCAGGGCCTGGACGTGCCGAGCAAAGACTGGCGAACTGCGGGCGCAGCGGTTCGCGGGTCGAGCCAGATGGCGAAGAACGCCTGGGCGAACGCTTCTCCGGCGACCTCGCCGATGGGCGTGCCATTCAGTAGAAACGTGGTGCCACGCCCCGGCTGATAAAGCCCCGTGAGGTGATCGTTGTCACGCACATCCGGCAGCAGGCGGGCGAGTTGCACTTCCCATGCCTTGCGCTCAGCAGCCGTGCCGACCTCAAGCCGCTCCATCTCTTCGCGAGTGCGGCGCGCAATATCCGCTGCGCGGAAGGCTCGGGCATAACGCAGGTCTAGTGCGAATGGCTGGGCCGTCAGGCGTTCGCCGACCAGGCCTTGGGGCGGCACCAGCAGGCGGGCGTCATAGATGTGGAAGCCATACATGCGCAGCCTGCCTTGGCCCGCCACCGTCAGTTCGGGCTGCAAGCGACGCACAGCATCAACTACCTCGGACGGCTGCACGGCCGCGGTGGCCGCACCAGCGCCAGCGTGCAGGATTGCCAGGAGCAGCGCCACGCCCAGCCAGCGGATTGGCTGGCAGGACTGACACCGTTCGGGCCGGCTACGCATGTTGGAGCGTGAACTGAATCACGTTCGTGTTGTGATGCCGGAACGCCGCTTCGCAATAGCACAGGTAGAACAGCCAGGTCCGCACAAAGGCATCATCGAAACCCTGCGCCTGCACGACATCCAAATGCTCCAGGAACTTGGCGCGCCACATGCGCAACGTGAGTGCATAGTCATGCCCGAAAGCGAGTTCATTGCAGACGGTCAGGCCGGCGCGGGCGACGTGCTCCCGGAATACGGCTGGGCTGGGCAGCATGCCACCCGGGAAGATGTACTGCTGGATGAAGTCGGTCCCTCTGCGATAACGCTTGAACAGGGCATCATCGATCACGATGGTCTGGATGCAGGCACGCCCGCCAGGTTTCAGGTTACGTTTGATGCTGTCGAAATAGGCCGGCCAATACCGCTCGCCTACTGCCTCGAACATCTCGATCGAGACGATGCCATCGAAGCTCCCTTCACAGTCCCGATAGTCTTGCAAACGCAGGTCCACGCGATCCGGGGCGACAGCTGCACAGCGCTCGCGCGCCCAGTCAAGCTGCTCGGTGGACAGGGTCAAGCCGGTGACCGACATATCGCGCCGCAGCGCGAATTCCGCAAACCCGCCCCACCCGCAGCCCACTTCCAGAAGCGAGGCTCCGGGCGGTACGTTCAGCTCATCCAGCATGCGTTGGTACTTGGCCTGTTGCGCTGCTTGCAGATCGAGGCTGTTCATCGGTGCAGAATCAGCGCCGGATGGAAACAGCGCGCTTGAATAGGTCATCGATGCATCGAGCCACAGGCGATAGAACGCGTTGCCGATGTCATAGTGCGCGTGGATGTTGCGGCGACTCCCCTCCCGGCTATTGTGATTCAGCAGATGCCGCAGGCGATACCACAGCCGACCCCACCAGGTGCCATACACCACATCCTCGATGGCGTTGCGATTGATGACGAAGAGATCGAGCAAAGTAGCCAGGTCGCTCGTTGTCCAGCCGCCATCGATGAAAGTCTCGGCGAATCCGATATCCCCGGAACTGAGCGCGGCATCACAGCAACGCCAGTCATGCAACGTAATATCGGCATGCAGCCCCTGCCCAGGTCCGAAGCTGGCCTGCTGGCCATCGGGAAAGGTCACCAGCAGCGAGCCATGCTGCAAGCGTTCAAGCAGTTGCAGGGCGAGCCGGGCGCGGGCAGGAAAGCCACGGAGGTTGAGTGCCGAGGGGACTGCGGTCGCACGGCAACGGGGCAATGACAAGCCATTCAGGCTAACGGGCGCTTCGATCATTGGCGTACCTTGGTTCGAGAAGAATCGGGCCTGGGGATCCACGGCACCCGGCGCATCAGCAGCCTGAGCGCCTGCCAGTGAATTCGCGCAATCACGCCCCAGGTCATGACAGGCATGCGGAGAAATGCCGACAGCGCCGCCCGCGCAGTCAGGGGAACAGCCGTCGCGTTCAGGCTCGTGAGCAGCAACGGACCGGTCTGATCGTGATAATCGATGCGTGCCGTGACGCAGGGCCAGCCGGGGAGTCGCCACCAAGCAGGTAACAGTGCCGCTCGCCGAAGGTATTGTTGACCTCGCAGACGATCGCCCGCAGCGTGCCATCCGAGCGGTGACAGAACCAGAAACTGACGGGGTTGAAGACATAGCCGAGCACCCGCGGAAAGGTGTGAAGCCATATCTCGCCATCTGCATCGTCGATGCCATGGCGATGAAGAAGCTGCTCAATCCAGTCGAGCAAAGGTGTCGTGCCGTCGCCATGATCCCTGTCGAAGAAAGACAGCAGATTCCAGCGGTTGTGTGACAGCAGTGCGCATGCCAGTGGCTGGCGCGCCAGGCTGCGCAACGGCAGGCGTAACTGGTACACGGCGTAGGAGAATGCATGCTCTACGGGCCGCAGCCGTGCGTGCCAGACCTTGCCAAGCAGCAGCTCTGGCTGTGCGGGCGGATGGAGCGCGGTCATTTCAGGCGACTCCTCGCAGGTCAGGCAGTGCGGACAGGCGACGGATCACGTCATGGGCCGCCGCGAGCCCTGACTGGAAGCCATCCTCATGGAAGCCGTACGCGGTCCAGGCACCACAGAACCACGTGGCATAACGGCCTTGCATGCGCGGCAGGTGCGTCTGCGCTGCAATCGCCCCACTGTCGAAGACTGGATGCGCATAATCGAACTGCGCGACGACATGATGCTGGGCTGGCGCCGTGATGGGATTCAGGCTCACGATGACAGGTCGACCACCCCACTCTGCCGGCAACGGCTGCAGGCGATTCAGTAGATAGTGAACACAGACGTCGAGCCGGCTCTCGTCATCGGTGGCCGGTCGCCCGGTGTAGTTCCAGGCCGACCACACATTGCGTCGCGCCGGGAGCAGGCTGGCATCGGTGTGCAGCACGGCGCGGTTCGGCTGGTAGCGAATGACGCCCAGAACCGCCCGTTCTTCTGGGGTGGGATTCTGCAGCAAAGCCAGGGCCTGATCGCTGTGGCACGCCATCACCACCATATCGAATGATTCTGCGCCAGCGTCCGTATCGATCCTGACGCTGGCGGCGGCCGTGCGATCGGCCGCTGCGGGCGTCATGGAGCGGCGCACGCCGCGCACTTTGACCAGCCGCGCATCGCGAATATGCGCAAGCATCCGTCTGACATATTCACGCGAGCCGCCCTGCACGGTCATCCATTGAGGGCGGTCGCTGATCTGCAACAAACCATGGTTATGGCAGAAGCGGATCATCGTGCGAATGGGAAAATCCAGCATCTGGCGCGTGGAGCATGACCAGATGCACGCCGCCATCGGCAGGAAGTACCAGGTCCGGAACGCCTCACCAAAGCGATGGCGCTCGAGGAATTCGCCGACCGTTTCGTCCAGGCCGGAGTCATGCGGTGACGCCGTTGCCAGCCGGGTGGTCAGCCGGTTGAAGCGCAGGATGTCACCCAGCATGGCAAGAAAGCGCGGACGCAGCAGGTTCCGGCGTTGCGCAAAAACCGTGTTGAGATTGCTGCCAGCCCACTCCATGTCGAGATACGGCAATGACACCGCGAACGACATGTCAGAGCGGGCAACTGGCACCTCAAGCGACTCAAACAGACCGATGAGCCCGGGATAGGTACGTTCGTTGAACACCAGGAATCCGGTATCGACCCCATGTGTCACGGGCCCCCGCACGGTCGGCAAGGTCACGTCCACGGTATTGCTGTGCCCACCGAAATGCGCACCACCTTCGAACAGGGTGACCTGGTGGTGGGTCTCGCCCCTGTCACGCAGCAATCGCTCGAGGGTGTATGCGCAGGTGAGACCTGCAATCCCGGCGCCGACGATCGCGATCTTCATGCCGGTCGCGTAATGGTCGGCCCCTCGATCCATGCGTAGGCCGAGTGGTTATGGATCGATTCGAAGTTTTCGGAGGACACGCTGTAGTGAGCGATACGCGTATCGTCATTCAGACGTGTGGCGATATCACGCACCAGGTCCTCGACAAACTTGGGATTCTCGTAGGCGCGCTCCGTGACATACTTTTCGTCTGGACGCTTGAGCAGGCCCCACAGTTCGCACGAGGCGCTCTGCTCGGCGACGGCGATCAGGTCCTCGACCTCCAGGCCCGCACCCGTTGCCAGCCGGACAGCAATCACAATGTGCGAGCGCTGGTTGTGCGCGCCATACTGCGAGATATTCTTGGAGCATGGGCAGAGGCTGGTGACCGGTACCTGCACCTGCAAGGTGCGCTCGACACAAGCATCGATACGTTCCACATGCAATGTCAGCTGATAGTCCAGCAGGCTTTCCACCCCGGAAACCGGTGCCGTCTTGCGCACGAAGTACGGCATGCGCATTTCGATCATGCCGCTGTCGGCTTCCAACCGTTCCAGCATGATATCCAGCATGCCGTTCAGGGACTCGGTATCGAACGGCACATCGTGGTTGTGCAGGACCTCGAGGAAGCGCGACATGTGGGTGCCTTTGGCATGAGCGGGCAGCCGTACTGTCATGTCGATACTGGCGATCGACGGCTGATCGCCGTGCGGTGTCCGCACGCGCACGGGATAGACCACAGACTTCACCCCGACCCGCTGAATGACCAGGTTGCGATGGTCGGGCGATGACTGCACGTCGGGCAAGCGCATGATTTCCGGGGCGTTCATAGGAATCCTTATGTGTGTTCTCTAGGGGTGGGCTGGCTGGCCGGCCAACAAGGCTTCGATGCGCTGGCGGACTTTCTTGTCGGTCGGGTCCGTCACGCTCGTCCAGACATCGACTGGACGGCCCTGCCGATCGAGCAGGTATTTGTAGAAATTCCAGCGGGGGGATTTGCCGGTCAAGCGGGCCAACGTGGCATACAGGGCATTCGCCTCCGCGCCGGTGACGGAAGACTTGGCGAACATGGGGAACTTCACGCCATAGGTGTTGAAGCAGAAATCGGCGATCTTGCGGTTGGAATCGGGTTCCTGACTGAAGTCATTCGATGGGAAACCGAGAATGACCAAGCCACGCCCGCGGTACTGCGCGTACAGAGTCTCGAGCCCTTCATACTGCGATGTAAAGCCGCAATAGCTGGCGGTATTCACCACCAGCACCACCTTGCCGGCGTACTGGCAGAGGTTCTGCGGCGCGTTGTCCTGCAACCGCCGAAAGGTGAAGTTCAGCGTCTCGGGACAGGCTGTCCCGCCAGGCGATGCGGCACGGACCAGTGCCGTCGATCCGGCAGGATCGGGCACGGGCCCTCCACTGGCGATCCCTGCCCACAACGCAAGCACTCCCGGGAGGAGGGATTTCCAAGCCGCGCGGGATGCGAAAATACGACTTGCCATGAATGCTGCTCCAGGTTCACATGCGCTGCATTTCGCATGGACAAAAATTAGTTTGTCATGGTCAAAAACAGATTGTGAGTCTATAGTACGTATACAAACACACTTTGACAACATTTTTGTCATAGACAAAATAGGTCTTCCAGTGACAGAACGGTTCACCTCCTCCCAGCCCGTCCCGACCACAGAAATGCTGGGGATCGCCGCGGTCGAACGGGACACCCGTTTTTCCAAAGACACTCTCCGCGTCTGGGAGCGTCGCTACGGCTTCCCTGTCCCACTGCGCGACGCCAACGACGAACGGGTCTATCCGGAAGAACAGGTCGAGAAGCTACGACTCCTGCGACGTCTGGTCGACAATGGGCATCGACCGGGCAAGATTGTGTCCAAGACATTCGAGGAACTTCTGGCGCTCGCCGAGCAAGGAAATGCCCGCGCCAGGGCAGATAAAAGTGGGGCGAATCGGACCCTGGCGGCGCGCCCTAACGCGGTTGAAGCCACCCGGACAATCGCCACCTTCATCGATCTGCTGCGGACCCACCAGACCGACACCCTACGTCAGGCCATGTCGACCACGCTGATGCGCGTCGGGCTGCGGGATTTTGTCATCGAGATCGCCGCGCCCATGTGCCATGAGGTGGGCGAGGCATGGGCGCGCGGCGAACTGCAAGTATTTGAAGAACACCTGTTCACGGAGCAGCTTACGCATCTGCTGCGCCATACCATCAGTACCATCCCCTCCCCGCCGGAAAGCGCGGCGGCCCCGCGTGTCCTGCTCAGTACCTTTCCGGAAGAACCGCATGGCCTCGGGCTACTGATGGCAGAGGCATTGCTGGCGCTGCAAGGCTGCACATGCATCTCGCTGGGCGTGCAAACACCCGTCAGCGAGCTAGCGATGGCGGCCAAGGTTCAGCGGATCGATATTGTTGCCTTGTCGTTCTCGGCGTATTGCGCTGGCCGCTCGGTCGTCTCCGGCCTGCAGCTGTTACGCGATAACTTGCCACCGGACGTCGCGCTCTGGGCAGGTGGGACCTCACCCGTTCTGGCTCGCGTGCCTGTCGCCAATATTCTTGTGTTTCACACCCTGGCCGGCATTGGCGATGCCGTGGAAGACTGGCGTACAGAAAACCGCGAGCGCCAGCAGCGCGCCACAGCATAGCGCTCGCAAGGTGTCCCGCGCGCCTGATTAGCACGTGCTGGCCCCGTCCCTTCATGGTCCATTTGCCGCCTCACGCCGCCCTGCGCACGCCGCTGCGTTGAGCCTGCACTATAGTGAGTACAGACCGCCCAATCGGCGGTGGGCCCGCCTTGCAACGGCGGTTCGAATCTGTCAATCGCCGCAAGGAGGTTGGCCATGTCACGTCAGACAATCGATTGCCGGGGGTATCCCAGCGACGCCGGCTGTAGCGTTTCCATCAGCGCCGATAGCGCGGATGAATTGCTGGAGGCTGCCGTCCAGCACGCGGTCGCCGTCCATCACCACGTCGATTCCCCGGAATTGAGGCAACAACTGCGCACCATGTTCAGGGCTGAGGCGTCCAGTAGCACACCAGCCTGATCCGTACACGACAGGACACGGGCCGGCCAGACCGGCCCGCTGTCTATCCGGACTCACTGTCGCCGCGTGGCAAAAGACAGATCCCTACCTTTCACGCAATACTGCAGGCTGGGCCGGCACTCACGCCAGCCATCTACTGGAGACCCCATGCTGAACTGGACCGAATACCGCAAGGCCCTCGGCACCCGCATCCGTGAATTCGCCAAACTCACCCCGGATACCGTCAAGGGCTATCAGACGCTGGCTGGCGCCGGTGCCGCAACCGGACACCTCGATGCCAAGACGCGCGAACTGATTGCCCTGGCCGTGGCCGTAACCACGCGTTGCGACGGCTGCATCACCACACATACGGCGGAGGCGCTTAAGCATGGCGCCACGCGCGAGGAAATTGCCGAGGCCCTCGGCGTGGCTGTCACGCTCAATGCCGGCGCGGCGCTGGTGTACTCGGCACGAGTCATGGATGCCGTGGAGGCCTACAAGGCGGCTTGAGACGCCACAAGAAAGTGGATTTTGATCCACATTTTGACGGACAGGCAAGGCGTTGCGCGATTGCACAAAGCTCACAACACGATTACAAAAAAATGGTACGATTTGTTTCGTATTTTAAAATCGCGTATTCTTGAAACAAGAGTACGCCTTGCCATCCGTACCGGCCGCCCGAGGAGACCACTGTGACCGAACCCTTACTTGCCAAGCCCGACCAGATGGTTTCGGTGCGCACCCTGTTCGGCATCGACTCCGACCTGATGGTGCCAGCGTTCAGCGAGCGTGACGATCATGTCCCGGAAATTGACGAAGCCTACCGCTTCAACCCGGACGTCACGCTGGCCATCCTCGCCGGCTTCTCGCGCGACCGGCGCGTGATGGTGCAGGGCCTGCACGGTACCGGCAAATCGACCCATATCGAACAGGTAGCGGCGCGCCTGAACTGGCCGTGCGTGCGCGTCAACCTCGATGGCCACATCAGCCGCCTCGACCTCGTCGGCAAAGACACCATCGTGATCCGCGACGGTCTGCAAGTGACGGAATTCCAGGAAGGCATTGTGCCGTGGGCGCTGCAGCGGCCCGTGGCACTGATCTTCGACGAATACGACGCCGGCCGTCCCCGATGTGATGTTCGTGATCCAGCGCATCCTGGAGCGCGACGGCAAATTCACGCTGCTCGACCAGAACCGCGTGATCCGCCCGCACCCGTATTTCCGCCTGTTCGCTACATCCAACACCGTGGGCCTGGGCAACGCTACCGGCATGTACCACGGTACGCAGGTGCTGAACCACGCGCAGATCGACCGCTGGAACATCGTTGCCTCGCTCAACTATTTGCCGGCCGAAGAGGAAATCGCCATCGTGCTGGCGCGCGTGCCGGGCAAGGACAACGAGAAGGGCCGCAAGCTGATCGCCGCGATGGTGGCAGTGGCCGACCTCACGCGCAAGGGCTTTGCGGCAGGCGACCTGTCGACACTGATGTCGCCGCGCACGGTGATCACCTGGGCAGAGAACTGCGAGATCTTCCGCAATCCGTCGGTGGCGTTCCGCCTGTCGTTCCTCAACAAGTGCGACGAGGCCGAGCGGCCCATCGTGGCCGAATATTTCCAGCGCTGCTTCGGCACCGAGCTGGAAGAGTCGTTCATCCATAGCGGAGACGCTCCGTGAGCGACACGCCAGCCACGGTACAGGCCCAGACCCGCCGCCAGCAGCAGGTCGAGGAGCTGTGCGCCGCGGCCATCCGGGCGCTGACCGGCGACCCGGATCTTCACTATCGCGGCCGTCGCCTGCACAAGGGCGCACGCGTCCTGCCCGTGCATGCGCCGCACCTGCGCGTAACGCCGGAAACGCATGATTTCGCGGCCTATCGCGCCGTAAGCGATGCGGTGGCGCTGCGCCTCGCCCATTCCGATGCCGACCTGCATGCGCGCCTGAGCCCGGAAGATCCGGTCGAACGGCTGATCTTCGAACTGCTCGAACAGATCCGCGTCGAAGCGCGGGTGCCCGAGACCATGCCTGGCATGGCCCACAACCTGCAGGAGCGTTTCGAGGACTGGTCCCGGCAGTTCCATCACGCCGGTCACACTGACAGCCACCTCGGCCTGCTGCTCTATACCATCGCGCAGATCTGCTGGGCACGCGTCACCGGCAAGCCGGTGCTCGAAGAAACCGAAGACATGATGGAAGCCACGCGCGCAGGCATTGCCGACCGCGTGGGCACGCCACTGGCAGGCTTGCGCCGTAACCGGCTCGACCAGGCAGCCTACGCGCCGCATGCCCTGGAAATCGCGCGTCTGGTGGCCGAGATGATGCGTGACGCCGCGGCTGAAGCCGGCGAGGACGACAAACAGGACGAAGAAGAAGCATTGAGCGCGTTTGCCCTGCTGCTCGACTTCGACAGCGAAGATGCCGATGGCATCACCGCTGCTACCACCGGCACCAGCAAGGCGTTCGAAGACGCCGAGCACGGCTATCGCGTCTACACCACGCGCTATGACACTGAGGTCAATGCCGCCTCGCTGGTGCGCACCGCACTACTGCGCGAGTACCGCGAACGGCTCGACAAGCGCATCGGCGAACAGGGCATCAACCTGGGCCGGCTGGCGCGCATGCTGCGTGCCGTGCTGGCAACGCCGCAGCGCGACGACTGGACCTTCGGCGAAGAAGAAGGTTATATCGACGGCCGCCGGCTGGCGCAGCTGATCAGCTCGCCGGCCGAGCGCCGCCTGTTCCGTCTCGAGCAATACAAGCCGCAGGCTGATTGCGCCGTGACCTTTCTGCTCGACTGCTCGGGCTCGATGAAGGCCCATATCGAACCGGTGGCCGTGCTCGTCGACATTCTCACACGCGCCCTCGAATCGATTGGGGTGACCACCGAGATCCTCGGCTTCACCACCGGGGCATGGAATGGCGGACGCGCCCGCAACGACTGGCTCAAGCATCGCCAGCCGCCCAATCCAGGCCGGCTCAACGAGGTGTGCCACATGGTGTTGAAGGACGCCGACCGCAGTTGGCGGCGCGCCCGTACCGACATCGCCGCGCTGTTCAAGGCGGACCTGTTCCGCGAAGGCATCGACGGCGAGGCCGTGCAATGGGCCTGCAACCGCCTGCGCGCACGCAATGAGAACCGTCGTATCCTCATTGTGATTTCCGACGGCTGCCCGATGGATGGCGCGACCAACCAGGCCAACGACACCTTCTATCTCGATAATCACCTCAAGCAGGTGGTGGCCGAGCAGGAGCAGCATGGCGGCGTGGAGATCCTTGGTCTGGGCGTCGGCCTCGACCTGAGCCCGTTCTATCGACGCAACCTCGCCATCGACCTGAGCAAGTCGCTCGATAATCCGCTCTTCTACGAGATCGTGCAGTTGATCGCCGGACGGCATCGGCACTGAACATCGCCACGGGTCGCTGCCCTTGACGTGACGGTTGCACATAAAAAAAGCAGGAAGGGGAAACCTTCCTGCTTTTTTGTTGCTGCATAGTCGTACAACTGGCGGGCGGACCGCCAGCAGCCTGGCCAGGATCAGACGTAATCCTTGTACTTGTCCAGGAAACGCACCGGCTTCGACAAGGCGTCGCGACGGAACGGGTCGCCCAGTTCGCGCGTGCACATGATTTCGATGACGCAGGTCTTGCCTTCGTTCATCTGCATGTCGACGGCCTTCTTCAGGGCCGGGCCGACGTCTTCCAGCGTGTCGACCACGATGCCTTCCGCACCCATCGCCTTGGCCATGCCGGCGAAGCTCTGGTTGTCCAGCTCGCCTGCCACGAAGCGGCGGTTGTAGAAGTCCACCTGGTTCTTCTTCTCCGCACCCCACTGGCGGTTGTGGAACACCACTGCCGTCACCGGGATGTTGTGGCGCACGGCGGTCATGATTTCGACCATGCTCATGGCCCAGGCGCCGTCACCGGCGTAGGCGATGGCCGGACGGTCCGGCGAGGCGCACTTGGCACCGATGATGGTCGGCAGGGCGTAGCCGCAGTTACCGAAGCTCATCGGAGCGAAGAAGCTGCGCGGCTCCTCGAAGCGCAGGTAGCTGTTGGCCACCGAGTTGATGTTGCCGATGTCGGTCGAGACCATCGCGCGCGGCGGCATCGC
>DATLHT010000112.1:0-6871 GCA_035539795.1 Burkholderiaceae bacterium | reverse complement strand
CTGTCAGTGTCTCCACGACACCATCGCTGGATCTACCCGCCGCCCCTGTCACCGCTGATGGGAGTGCAGGAGCCGAGATCGACGTGGTCCCGCCACCACCCGTGCCGGATACTGCCAAGCAAAGCTGGATGACACGCCTGCGCTCCGGCCTGGCCAAGACCAGTCGGAACATCGGCACGCTCTTCGTCGGCGTGAAGGTCGACGACGCGCTGTTCGAGGAGTTGGAAACGGCTCTTCTGATGAGCGACGCCGGAGTGGAGGCAACCGAATTTCTGCTGACCGAGTTGCGCAAGCGTGTCAAGCAGCAGCGCATCGATACTGCGGACGGCGTGAAAGCCGCGCTGCGCGATGTGCTCACCGAGCTGCTCAAGCCGCTGGAAAAAACCATGATGCTGGGCCGTGCGCAGCCGATGGTGATAATGATCGCCGGCGTGAATGGTGCTGGCAAGACCACCAGCATCGGCAAGCTGTGCAAGCACTTCCAGAGCTACGGCCAAAGTGTGCTGCTCGCCGCAGGCGACACATTCCGTGCCGCCGCCCGCGAGCAGCTCATGATCTGGGGCGAGCGCAATGGCGTGACGGTGATTGCGCAGGACGGTGGCGACCCGGCCGCCGTGTCGTTCGATGCCGTAAATGCCGCCAAGGCACGCGGTGTGGACATCATGATGGCCGACACCGCTGGCCGGTTGCCCACGCAACTACACCTCATGGAAGAGCTGAAAAAGATCAAGCGCGTGATCGGCAAGGCCATGCCCGATGCGCCCCACGAGGCGCTCCTGGTGATCGACGCCAACACCGGACAGAATGCGCTGGCCCAGGTCCGCGCCTTCGATGACGCCCTGGGACTCACCGGCTTGATCGTAACCAAGCTCGACGGCACCGCCAAGGGTGGCATTCTCGCGGCCATTGCCCGGCAGCGTCCGGTGCCGGGGTATTTCATCGGCGTGGGCGAGAAGGTCGAGGATCTGCAGCCGTTCCGGGCGGAGGAGTTTGCGGAGGCGTTGCTAGGCTAATCCCGTGGGAGAGGCGAGCAGCTGGCCCACACGGCAAGCTGGATCACCAGGCCCAGACAATCACTCCGCATCCGGCTGCGCCGCCGGCACGGCACGCTGCACCGCCTCCAGCTGCATGCACTCGGCAAAAACCCGGCTGATCGTCGGATATGGCGTCAGATCGACTGCGAAGCGCTGCGCATTGAAAACCTGCGGCACCAGGCAGGCATCGGCCAGCGTCGGCGTGTCACCCACACAGTAGCGTCCGGTACGCACATCGCTAGCGAGACGCTGCTCGAGTGCGCTGAAGCCTAGCGTAATCCAGTGCCGGTACCAGGCATCTTTCTCGTCCTCCGACACCTCGAGCGTGCGCTTGAGATACTTCAGGACCCGCAGGTTGTTGAGTGGATGGATCTCGCAGGCAATTGCCAGCGCCAGCGCACGGATATGCGCGCGCTGCGCCGCGTCGCCCGGCAGCAGGGACGGTTGAGGATAGGTCTCATCGAGATATTCGATGATGGCCAGCGACTGGTTCAGGACATGATCGCCGTCGACCAGCAGCGGCACCAACCCATCCGGATTGCGCGCCAGATACTCGGGCGTGCGCTGCTGCCCGCCATCCTTGAGCAGATGGACGGGCACGATGTCGAATGACAACCCTTTCAACTCCAGCGCAATGCGCACACGGAAAGCTGCCGAGCTGCGGAAGTAGCTGTAGAGCTGCATCGACGGCTCCTCAAACGACGCTGACGCGCAGCTCGCCCACACCTTCGATGCGCGCGACCATCGTGTCGCCCCGCACGATTGCGGCCACGCCTTCGGGCGTACCTGTGTAAATCAGGTCGCCGGGTTGCAGCTCGAACAGTGTGGAGAGGAAAGAAATTGACTCAGGCACGGACCAGATCAGATCGGACAGATCGCCGCGCTGCTTCTCAACACCGTTGACCTCGAGCGTGATCGCACCTTTGGCAGGATGGCCGATCTCGCTTGCCGGGACCAGGGGGCCGATGGGCGCGGAGGCGTCGAAGGCTTTCCCGGTTTCCCACGGACGGCCCATCTTCTTGGCGGCGCCCTGCAGGTCGCGGCGCGTCATGTCGAGGCCCACGGCATAGCCGAAGACGCAGCCGGCTGCCTGTTCGAGCGACAGGTTGCGGCCGCCCTTGTGCAGCGCCACCACCAACTCGACTTCATGCTGGCAATCGCTGGTTTCCGGAGGATAGGGAAACCGGCCGGTTTCGCCATTCGGCGTCACGCTGACCGCGTCGGCCGGCTTGCAGAAGAAGAACGGCGGCTCCCGATCCGGATCGGCGCCCATTTCACGGGCATGCGCGGCGTAGTTACGCCCTACGCAATAGACCCGGCGGACCGGAAACAGGGCACTGCTGCCACGCACGGGAATGCCTACCGGCTCGGGCGGGGCGACGACAAAAGCGGACATGCGGATTCTCCACGATCACGGGATGGGAAGGTCCGGCCCCGCAGGCATGCGAACGCCGGCACGGCAAACAGCATACACCCAAGATCAGTGCCCTCGCAAAGCCGGCAGGCGAGCATTCTGGTGCAGAACTTGCATGGACTCCCGGTGTTCCCGGACCAGCCGATGAAAGCGCCCCATACGCCCCCACCACCCCGCCAGTTGCGCATCCTTCTGGTGCAGGACCAGACCGATCTGCACCCGGTCGACGTCGATGTGCTGCGCACCACGCTGGCGGATGGCGGCGCGCACACGGTCGAGGTGACGCAGGCTGACATCGGCCTCGCGGATCGCATCCTGGCGTGGCAACCCGACATGATCATCATCGCTTCCGAATCGGCTGCGCGCGACACGGTCGAGCATGTGTGCGTGGCCACGCACGATGCCCCGCGCCCCATTGTGCTCTTTACCGACAACGACGACGCCGCGCGCATCCGCTCCGCGCTGGCGGCCGGCATCACCGCCTACATCGTCGATGGCATGCGCCCCGAGCGCGTAAAGAGCGTGCTCGATGTGGCCTACACGCGCTTCGAACTGGAGCAGGCGCTGCGCGCCGAACTCGATGCCACGCGCCTGCAGCTGACGGAGCGCAAGCTGGTCGAGCGCGCCAAGGGCCGCCTGATGAGCACACTGGGACTCAGCGAAGACCAGGCCTACCAGCGCCTGCGCAAGCTGGCGATGGAGCGCGGCATCAAGCTCGGCGAAGCGGCCCGGCGCGTGCTCGATGTGATGGGTAGCTGAACGCACCGCGCTGGCGCATATCCGGCCCGGCGATGAGGTGCGTGGCACGCGAATGGCGCGTCGTACTGCCCGCCAACCGGATGCACGGCCTCAAATACGCGGCATGACATCGGATTGCCGCTGGCACGTCGCTTGCGTAATCCGAATGCTGCCAATGAAGGCACATTCCACTTTCATCCGTGGCCGTCACCGGCTTGCGGAATCGGACAACGGCGTCCTGCATCCCCCGCTTTGGCGGCGGGAGCGGGACGCCTATTTTTTTGGAGCGGCGATGACCGAACGCAAGTCCCCCACCCTTCCAGCCACGGCTGGCCACGCGACGTCCCTGTCAACCGTGCGTCCGGGCCGGCGGCGGGCCATCACCACGCTTGCCGGAGCCGGCATCATGACCTTGATCGACCCCATGGTACGGGCTGGCGCGTGGGCAGCCGGCTCCGACGCGCCCGAGAAAAGCGAGGTGCGTATCGGCTTCATTCCACTGACCGACTGCGCGTCGGTGGTGATGGCGGCCACACTGGGGCTCGACAAGAAACACGGCATCAAGATCACACCGTCGAAAGAAGCCTCATGGGCCGGCGTGCGCGACAAGCTGGTAAACGGCGATCTCGACGCTGCGCACGTGCTGTATGGCCTGATGTATGGCGTGCACCTTGGCATCGGCGGGCCGAAGAAGGACATGGCGGTACTGATGAGCCTCAATAACAACGGCCAGGCCATCACGCTCTCCAACAAGCTGCTCGAGAAGGGCGCGCGCGATGGCGCCAGCCTGAAGGCGCTAATGGACAAGGAGAAGCGCGACTACACCTTCGCACAGACATTCCCGACCGGAACGCACGCCATGTGGCTGTACTACTGGCTGGCAGCCCATGGCATTCACCCGATGAAGGATGCCAAGGTCATCACCGTGCCACCACCGCAGATGGTGGCCAATATGCGGGTCGGCAATATGGATGGCTTTTGCGTGGGTGAACCGTGGAATGCACGTGCCATCGCCGACAAGATCGGCTTTACGGCGACTACCACGCAGGCAATCTGGAAGGATCACCCAGAGAAGGTGCTGGGTACGACGGCAGACTTCGTGCAGAAATATCCGAACACCGCACGCGCGATGGTGGCCGCTATTCTCGAGGCTGCAAAATTCATCGACGCCTCGGCGTCGAACCGCCGCAAGACAGCCGAGACGATTGCCGCGAAGTCATATGTGAATACCGACATGGACATCATCCTCGATCGCATGCTCGGCCGTTACAGCAACGGCATTGGCAAGACCTGGGACGATCCCGATGCGATGCATTTCTATCACGACGGACAGGCGTCCTTTCCATTCCTCTCCGATGGCATGTGGTTCCTCACGCAGCACAAGCGCTGGGGGCTGCTGAAGTCGCATCCGGACTATCTGGCGATCGCGAAACAGATCAACCGCACCGATATCTATAAGCAGGCCGCCACGGCCACCGGCACGCCTGTACCCAAGAACGAGTTGCGCAGCACCAAACTGATCGATGGCGTAGTGTGGGATGGCAAGAATCCCGCCGCCTATGCCGACAGCTTCAAGATTCGCAGTTGACGTCTTGACAAGTTTTTCATCTTGATGAGCATAGGAGTTTCACATGAGTACCCATGCCACCTCCCTGCTGAACGGTCTGGCTGCCGGGCACGCCGACCTACCTCTGGGTACCGGCGATGCGACTGCAGCACAGCCGGCCTCACCCCCCTCCGATCCTGCCAGCCGGGATGTTGCACACAATGAAATGCAGGCCCGCGCCACACGTCGCGCACAGGAACTTGCCGATGCGACCAAGCGCGCGGCGCGCCGTGAAGCGCTCGGCGTAGCCATCATGCGGTTGCTGCCACCGGTGATCGGGCTCGCACTGTTCGTGCTGATCTGGCAGATGATCGCCACGAAGATCAGTGGCATCCCGACACCCGGCGTCACGTGGGATGCCGCCCGCGTGCTCTTCGCCGATCCGTTCTACAGCAACGGTCCGAATGACCAGGGTATCGGCTGGAATGTGCTGGCCTCGCTCGGCCGTGTCGCGGCGGGCTTCGGCATGGCGGCCGTCATCGGCATTCCGCTCGGCTTCCTGCTTGGCCGCTTCGTCTTCTTCAACCGCATGATGTCGCCCATCGTCAATCTGCTGCGCCCGGTGTCACCGCTGGCATGGCTGCCGATCGGCCTGCTGCTGTTCAAGTCGGCCGACCCGGCGGCAATCTGGTCGATCTTCATCTGCTCGATCTGGCCGATGATCATCAACACTGCGGCAGGCGTGGCGCGCATTCCGCAGGACTATCTGAACGTGGCGCGCGTGCTCGACCTGTCGGAATGGAAGATCTTCCGCAAGGTGCTGCTGCCCGCGGTGCTGCCGTACATGCTGACCGGCGTGCGCCTTTCCATCGGTACGGCCTGGCTCGTCATCGTGGCCGCGGAGATGCTGACCGGCGGTGTGGGCATCGGCTTCTGGCTGTGGGATGAATGGAACAACCTGAAGGTCGAGCACATCATCATCGCCATTTTCGTCATCGGCGTGGTCGGGCTGCTACTGGAGACGCTGCTGCTGCAGGTCGCCAGACACTTCAGCTATGAACACTGAGGAGTATTCCATGGACAGATTCGTCTGCATCGAGCATGTCGGCCAGACCTTCACGACGCGCAAGGGTACGTTCGTGGCCTTGCGCGACATCAACCTGAACATCGCGGCGGGCGAGTTCATTGCGCTGATCGGCCACTCCGGCTGCGGCAAATCCACCTTGCTGAACCTGATCGCCGGCCTGACACAGCCGACGGCCGGCGGCCTGATCTGCGCCGGCCGCGAGATTGCCGGCCCCGGCCCGGAGCGGGCCGTGGTGTTCCAGAACCATTCGCTGCTGCCGTGGCTGACCTGCTTCGAGAATGTCCATCTCGCGGTGGAACGCGTGTTCGCTGCGAGCGAATCGCGCGCCCAGCTGAAGGCGCGCACGCAGGCAGCCCTGCAGCTGGTAGGACTGGCACATGCGGCACAGCGCTACCCCCACGAAATCTCCGGCGGCATGAAACAGCGTGTGGGCATTGCGCGCGCGCTGTCGATGGAGCCCAAGGTGCTGCTGATGGACGAACCGTTCGGTGCACTCGATGCACTGACGCGCGCACGCCTGCAGGATGAACTGCTGGACATCGTCGCTGCCACGCGCAGCACGGTGGTGATGGTGACGCACGATGTCGACGAGGCGGTGCTGCTGGCCGACCGCATCGTCATGATGACGAACGGCCCGGCGGCAACCATCGGCGACATCCTGCCGGTGCCGCTGCCGCGCCCGCGTGACCGCGTGACGCTGGCCGACGATCCGGTCTACCTCGGCTGCCGCCACGCGGTGATCGATTTCCTGTATCACAAGCAACGGCACCCGGCACAACAGGAAGCGGCGTGAGCCATCGGCGGAACCTGCACATGCAGCGCAGGAGCTGCGCTATCATCGGCACTCCCGTTGTTCCGCTGCCCTCACCTTTTCCATGACTGCCGATACCACTGCCTCGCACTCCGCACCATTCTCCGCCGCCCGCTACATCAAGGAAATCGGCCGCGGCGTGAAAGGCGCACGGCCGCTGCCGCGTGCGGATGTGGAAACCCTGTTCGAGGCCATGCTGCAAGGCCGCGTCAGCGACATCGAATTGGGCGCGATCCTGATG
>DATLHT010000111.1:0-1937 GCA_035539795.1 Burkholderiaceae bacterium | reverse complement strand
CAAATTTGCAGTGCGCGAGCGCGATGCGCAACCACGCGTCGTCGAGCTGGATGCGCGAGCCAAGACGCGCTAGACTAGAAAGGCCTTGCCTTAATTCCTTCTGCCGCCGGGAGAAGGTGGCCGAAGGCCGGATGAGGGCATAGCGCTCTGCAAGGCAAAGCGCTATAAAGCCGCTGACCTGGCCCTCTCCCGCAGGGAGAGCGAGGCATACGGTAGCACTCTCTCAAGACGGGCCAACTTAGGCTTGCGTGTTCTCGCGCTTCTCGCGGAGCTTGACAGCCTTGCCCACGCGATCGCGCAGGTAGTAAAGCTTGGCACGGCGGACAACGCCGGAGCGCTTCACGTCGACCTTGGCGATCTTGGGCGAGTGCAGCGGGAACTTGCGCTCCACGCCTTCGCCGCCGACGATGCGACGCACGGTAAACATGGCGCGAGTGCCGCTGCCGCTGGTGGCAATGACGGTGCCGCTGAAGTTCTGGATGCGCTCTTTGTCGCCTTCCAGGATGCGGGTGTGCACATCGACCGAGTCGCCAATGGCGAACTGTGGGATGTCGGTCTTCAGACTGCTCTCTTCGACCTTCGCGAGGATTTGCTGGCTCATGGTTCGTTTCCTTTTCTTACGTGGGGCAAGTTTTAAGCTTGCCTGGTCTTTGTTCGTTCAATGGCAAGTTGAAAACTTGCCCCACAGCTACTCCAGCAAATCGCCGCGGCGCTCGCGTGTCTTCAGGAAGCTTTGTTCCTTGCGCCAGCGGGCGATCGCTTCGTGATCACCGCTCAGCAGCACATCAGGGACGCTCAATCCACGGTACTCGCGCGGGCGAGTGTATTGCGGACACTCCAGCCAGCGGTTTCCCGACGAGAACGAATCCTGAATGCTGCTTTCTTCGTCACCTAAAAAGCCTGGGATGAGGCGAATGACCGTTTCGATCACCACCATCGCCCCCACCTCGCCGCCGTTGAGGACAAAGTCGCCGATCGACAGTTCCTCGGGCTGCAAAATGTCTGTCACACGCTGATCGAAACCTTCGTACCGTCCGCACAGCAGGATCAGCCGCTGGTGCTGTGCCAACTCTTCCACGACTCGCTGGTTGAGCGTTCGCCCCTGCGGCGTGAGCATAATGACATGCCCGGGCGCAGGATGCGCTGCTTTCACCTCTTCGACACAGGCCACTACCGGCTCCACCATCATCACCATGCCTGGGCCACCACCGAAGGGACGATCATCGACCTTCAAGTGCTTCCCCTGCGCCCAGTGGCGGATGTCGTGTAGTGCGACATCCACGATTCCGCGGTCGATGGCTTTCTTCAGTAAGCTTTGCCCCAAGTAGCCAGAGAACAGCTCTGGAAACAAGGTCAGCACATCAAAGCGCATCGATCGAGGTCCAGGTTACTCTGCGGCAGGCGCTTCGGCCGTTGGCTCAGCGGCAGCTTCCGCGGTGGCCGGATCGGCGCCCGCTTCAGGTGCTGCAGGCTCGGGCTTTGGCTTTGGCGGTGGAGTCCACGGAGCCGGCGCTTGCGGCTTGGTGCTCTTGATCTTCTCGAGCGCGGCCTTTTGGGCGTCGACGTGCGTGCCCTTGGTGCCGTACTTCTTGATCAACGCATGGACCGCTTCGGTCGGCAGCGCGCCCACCTTCAACCAGTGATCCACGCGCTCGGCATTGAAAATCGCGCGGGCGTCGACATCCGGCACCAACGGATCATAGTGGCCGAGTTCCTCGATGGCTTTACCATCGCGGTTGGTCTGAGCATCCATCGCGCACAGGCGGTAGAACGGGCGATTCTTGCGGCCCATCCTTTTCAAACGAAGACGTACTGCCACGAACGAACTCCTTACAGGGACCAAAAATGTTCTTGTCGTTGTATCTCGTAGGATGGCCTTTCCAGGCCGTCCTTGATTCGTTTCCAGGACGGCCTGGAAAGGCCATCCTACGAAGAAC
>DATLHT010000110.1:0-12334 GCA_035539795.1 Burkholderiaceae bacterium | reverse complement strand
GGAAATACGACAGCGGTGTCTTGCCCAAAACGCTTTGCAGCCGCCGCGCCAAGGTGCGCTCGCTTGTGCCCACGGCGCTGGCCGCCTCGGCCAGCGAGAACCCCTTCGCGAGCCGACGTCTGGCCCAGCACTCGAAGCGCTCCACCATCGGGTCGGCATGCGCAAGGTGGTCGGGAATCACGAACTCGGCTTGCGAACTGCGTGCCTCGACCAGCAGATAGCGTGCCACTAGGGCCGCCCGCGCTGGACTGCGCCCCCGGATGATGCGCAAGGCCAAGTCGACGTGGGCCAAAGCGGCACCCGCGGTAGTGAAGCGTGTCGAGTTCACGATCATGCGTGACTCGTCCAGCGTGACGTTCGGATAGCGCTGCCGAAACATCGGCCCCAGCCACCATGACGTCGTCGCACGATGCCCATCAAGCAGGCCACTCTCTGCAAGCAAGAAACTACCGGAGCAGGCGGCACCAAGGTGCGCGCCAGCGGTGGACCACTGCTGTAGCATGGCGACCGCATCGGGCACGTCGGGGCGTGTGAGCCGAGCCGAGAGCGTGTCAGGCATCTTGTCACCAAACGCGGGCACGAGCACGACGTCTGGTTCCGGCACACCACGCGCAGTGACCACGGGGACCGTCAAGCCTTGCGCAGTTCGGATGCGACGCCGCACGCCCACCAGCGTGAGCTCTATGTGCGCGGGAGCCTGTGGCAGCGAGCCCGACATCGCATTGGCCAAGCCCACTGTGTCAGTGAGCGCCGCAAGCCCCAGATCAAACACGCCATCACAAACAAGGATGTGGAGTTTCATGGCAATAATGATATCAAAGTTGTCATTATTGCCTATAGAGATGGCTGTCATGAAGATTTAGACTGCAGGCTCGTCGATCCCTTCACCTAACCCATCTACCCGAAGGATTACAGTATGACCAAGCTCGCCCTGTTTGTTCGCCTCGAAGCCAAACCCGGCCAGGAGGCTGCGCTTGCCGACTTCCTGGCCAGCGCACTGCCGCTCGCCAACGCCGAGTCCGGCACCACTGCCTGGTTCGCATTGAAGTTTGGCCCTTCGACGTTTGGTGTGTTCGATGCCTTTGCCGATGAGGCAGGTCGCCAAGCACATCTGAACGGCCAGATCGCCGCGGCCTTGATGGCCAACGCCGCGACCTTGCTCAGTTCTCCGCCCAATATCGAGAAGGTCGAACTGCTTGCAGCCAAACTGCCTGCATGACAACCCGGCCTTGACCCAATCAGGTCACGCTGCAGGATGGGGGTCACACGGCCCTACGCAGCGATCCCCCTCCAATTGCACTTGCCCAGGGAGCTACCTTCCACAGCGATTGGGGGGGGCAATATTGCAGCCAGAACTTCCAAGCTGTGTCAGCAAGCAGGGGCAACATCAGGGCGAGCTGAGATGTTCCGATTCGTCGGGTAGTTATCTAGAAGTACCGACTGTTTGCAACGTGTCGGTACCGAGAGCCGTCTGGGCGAGCCAGATTCCCGGCCCATTGGAAGTCCGCAGTCCGCAAGCGCGGATCGATCGAGCGATTTGTTGAAAATCAACGTCCTAGCATCGGGCCGTGCGGGCTAGTGAGGGTTTCTGGGGGGGCGTGCGTAACGATTCGAACATAGGTGTTGCTCGACTGGGTGATTGATCTCTGATGGGGCCACGTTTCGAGCTATGATTCTGGAATAGGCATCTTTCCCCCTGGCTATATCAAATACTCGCGAAGCTGCTGCTCCCGTCACGCGAACGACTCCCGCCCTCGCTGAAACAAGATGTCCAGCTTATTGAGGTCGTGCTCCAGAAGATCGGTCGCCATTTCAGGGGTGACGTAGGAGTCACTGATCCGAATGGTCGGTATGTCATGGAAAAGGATCTGCCGCAGTTGGTCCATTGACTGCGTGTTGATTTCCAATGTCTTCTGCAGCAACTGCACGCTAACGAGATATTTCTTCGCTAGCCTCATCAGGAAGCTCGGCTTCGGGTCGGGGTAGACACCAACGCCAACGCTCACCAGCCGGATGTCCTTGCGGTCACTTTGCGGTGCCTGGACTGCGTCGGCGATCGCGTACAGCGTCGGGTTATTTGCGCAGTACCCGCCATCGATCAGCTCGATGTTCTCACCCATTGATGTCCTTACGATCGTCCGCTCAAAGAACGGGTAAGCCGAGCACGATGCCTTGACGGCGTCTGCGATGCTTACGCCAAAGCCCGGGACGAACGTGCCGACACGTCCATGCGCTAGGGCAACGCTGCCCTTGAAGATCATCGGGCGCTCGGTAAGCCACTCGGCCGTGACGATACCGACACCCGTCTTCACATCACTGAACGTTGTATCGCCGAAGACATCGCTAGCCAGATTTTTCAATGCCTTCGACCTGGCCGGAGCGGTCTTCTGTGACATCACGGTAGGCACGTGCTTGCGGTAAAGCTGCAGGATGGAATCGACGTCGTGGCCGAGTGCAATCAGTGACGCGATGATCACGCCTGTGCTAGTCCCAAAAACCAGATCGAATTTCTGGTGCAGTGGGCACCCGACCGATCCAACCGACCACCCGGCTCACGCTATCGGCGATGAAACCGAACACGGAAGCCACCGCCCGCCCAATCGGCGCCAGCGGTGTCAGTGCCATGGAAAGGCTGGTAATCGCTGGCCCTGCTGGAATCGCTCGTTCTGCTTGTCGGCAGTGGAGAGCTTCATCAGCAAGGCGTTGATGCCGGTAGCGGCCACCTCCGGGGGCGTCTTGAGCGCCAGGAAGGTCGCGCCCAAGGCATTGAGCTGCGCGCCGGACAGACCGAGAAGTTTCGCCGTCGATCCCGCGCGGTTGGCGATGTTCAGAAGGTCGGATGCCTTGGCATCCATGTTGTTGGACAGGTGTCACTGTCTCTATGGCAAGCGATGGGGCGTCCTAGTGTTGCGGTGCCACGCTCGCGTGTTGCACCCTGCACCGGGCACCATCCTGATCCTTGTCGCCCCTAAGGGCATGTGCACTGTGCTTGCACATTTGCAGTGTCAAAGGGGGCATGTAAGTCGGTCTTCGTTAATTCCGTGCCCCAGCCAATGCTGCAATCCAACCGCTTGATTCGTCCGCCCGTAACCCTTTGATCTGTATGGGCCTGCGTTGCGGACTTCGGGCCAGTTTCAGGGAGCGAGGTCGGAGCGAGGAATGGTCAGGAGAGAGTGGAATGTGGCCCGGAACGGCCAGTTCGGGCGACGGGCGAAGTCCGCAGGCTTACGCAGGAGCCCCCAAGAACACGCGGGAACCGGCGCGATCAGGCAAGAAAAAACCCCAACCGAGAACGGTTGGGGTTTCATTATTGGTGGAGCCGGCGGGAATCGAACCCGCGTCCGCAAGTCCTCCACAGAGAGTTCTACATACTTAGTTCTGCCATTTGATTTAACCGGGCCAACGCGGACGAACACGCTTTGGAACGGCGAGTCGCGATTGTTTTAGCATCTGGCGTCACGACACCCGCCCGATGCGATCCGATATGGATGACCTCGTGTAGTCTTGCGACCCTGGCCTATCGGCAGACCAGTACGAGGGAAGTCACCGGTGTTTAAGCGGCGAGAGCAAACGACGAGTCGTTTGCAGCTTCTTGCTTGCTAAAGGTAGCAATTATTACTTTCCCATTGATTTACGAGGTGACGGGTCCTCGGTATGCCCTCAACTGCTTTGCAACCCACGTCGAAACCAGGTCGGCCCCGAAAGGGAGTGTGATTGTACCGTGTTGGAGTCCGGGATGCCACCTGAGTTCCCTCAGGCGTGTCGCAGCAGCAGAGCCGTGAGCTCGTGGGCGGACTGGACGATATGGTCAGCCTGCCACATGGCGGCTGGGAGGCCGTCTCCGCAGTACCCATAAGCCGCCGCGACGGTCGTCATGCCGGCAGCCCGGCCTGCCTGGATATCGCGCAGGTCGTCGCCGATGTAGACGCAGCGCGAGGCGTCCAGTCCGGCCGTGGTCGCGGCATGCAGCAATGGGGCCGGGTGGGGCTTCGCATGTGGTGTGGTGTCGCCACTGACAATAGCTGCCGCATGCTGGCGCAGGCCGATCTGCGTCACCAGCGGCTCGGTGAAGCGGGAGTTCTTGTTAGTCACAATTCCCCAGGGCATGCCAGCGGCCCGCAAGGCTTCCAGGACGTCGGAGATGCCATCGAACAGGCGGGTATCGACAGCCAATGCGCTTTCGTAATAGTCGAGAAACGTGTCGCGCAGCGCGGTATAGCCATCGTCCTCAGGCGTGATGCCGAAGGCAACGCCGAGCAGCCCGCGGGCGCCAGCCGAGGCGACCGGGCGCAACTGGTCCAGCGGTAGCGGAGGATATCCATGTTCGATGCGCAGGCGGTTGGCTGCGGCCGCGAGATCAGGGGCGGTGTCGGCCAGTGTGCCGTCGAGGTCGAAAAATACGCCGTCGTAAGTATGCATGGAGAAGCGAGAAGAAATCAGATGCGGCGGCAGGCGACCATGTAGTTCACGTCGGTATCGCGGCTGAGTTTGTAGATTTGCGTGAGCGGATTGTAGGTCATGCCCCGGATCTCGACGATTTCGAGTCCAGCATGACGGATCGCATGTGCCAGCTGCGCGGGGGGAATAAATTTTTCGTAATCGTGCGTACCGCGCGGCAGCATCCTGAGGATGTACTCGGCACCCAGGACGGCCAGCAGATAAGCCTTCGGCGTGCGGTTCAGGGTTGAGAAAAAAACATATCCGCCAGGGCGGACGAGGTGCGCACAAGCGTTCACCACGGATGCAGGCTCCGGCACATGCTCGAGCATTTCCATGCATGTCACGACGTCAAACGCGGCCGGTTCACGTGCAGCAAGTGCTTCCACCGCAATTTCTTCGTACTCGACAGCAACGCCGCTTTCCAGGCTGTGCAGGTCGGCGACTTGCAGGGCCTTGCGCGAAAGGTCAATGCCTTTGACGCGCGCACCCTGACGAGCCATGCTTTCGGAGAGAATGCCGCCGCCGCAGCCAACATCCAGAACGGTTTTGTCACGCAGGCGGGCAATGCCGTCGATCCAACTGAGTCGCAACGGATTCAGGTCATGCAACGGCTTGAATTCGCTGGCAGGGTCCCACCAGCGATGGGCAAGTTCGCTGAACTTGTCGATCTCTCGCGGATCGGCGTTGGCGGTATGGGCGTGGGTCATGCGGTTCTCTGGGGCCGGCGGCGTGTGATGTTGATATCAGACGCCTACTGTACCAAATTAGTGCGGGACAAATAAAAATGCCCAGCTTGCGCTGGGCTTTCAAACCGGAATAAATCCCGATTACTTCGCGGAGCGGGTACCAACCACTTCCACTTCCACGCGGCGGTTAGGCTGCTGGCATGCGATCTGAGCCTTGCGATTACCCTTGCACGACTTCGGATCAACCTTCAGCTGGCGCTCGCCCTTGCCTTCGGTGTACACGCGGTTGGCTTCGACGCCCTTGCTGACCAGATAGGCCTTCACGGCTTCAGCACGGCGGATCGACAGGCGATCGTTGTACTTGTCCGAACCAAACGAGTCGGTGTGGCCGACAGCGATGATCACTTCGAGCGTGATGCCCTTCAGCTTGGCAACCAGGTCGTCCAGCTTGGCGCGGCCTTCCGGCTTCAGGACAGCCTTGTCGAAATCGAACAGCGCGTCAGCAGCGAACGTCACTTTCTCGCTGGACACGACCGGAGCAACCGGAGCAGCCGGGGTTGCAGGTGCCGGAGCAGCTGCCGGAGCCAGGGCGCCGTCACATTGTGCGTTAGCGGTGGCCGGAGTCCAGAAGCCATCTCGCCAGCACAGTTCGTTGGTACCGTTCTTCCAGACCCATTCGCTGGTGCCGTTACCCCAGTTGTCGTTCACTGCCTTCTTTTCGTAAGGCACCGACTGAGCGTGAGCGGACACGGCCAGCACTGCTGCCGCTGCAGTGAGTGCGAGCTTGGCAAATTTTTTCATAATTCTCCTCTCAGGATGAGATCACCGCAGAATGACTGCGAGCAAGGGACGAAAACAAGTCATACATTCTTCGGAGTATAACATTCTCGATGTGGCGAATGCTCCACTTCGAAAAATGCCTGCCTCTTCGCTGGGGAATTGTGCCACAAGGCTCGTTTCCTAAGAAGTAAATATATTCAATTCAAAGCACAGGGGGAGGGCTTGTGGTGTTGATGCAACAACGCTTTGAAGCGTCCCAAAGTGTTGTCACGACTAGGGTTTGCCTGCGATATCCGCATCACGCAAGTCCCTTTGCGGTTGGGGCGCTGCGCCAAAGTCTGGCGCTGGGAGGCGGGAGCCGCGCATGTTAAAATGCGCTGTTGCCCGCCAGACGTGCGTCTATTCGTCGGGCCTTTCCATAGTAAGGCGCAATGGATCAATTCGCTAAAGAAACACTTCCGGTCTCGCTGGAAGAGGAAATGCGCAAGTCTTACCTCGATTACGCAATGAGCGTGATTGTGGGGCGGGCGCTCCCCGATGTCCGCGATGGCCTGAAGCCGGTGCATCGCCGCGTGCTGTTTGCGATGCACGAGTTGAACAACGACTGGAACCGGGCTTACAAGAAGTCGGCGCGTATCGTCGGCGATGTGATTGGTAAATATCATCCCCACGGGGACTCCGCTGTATACGATACGATCGTCCGCATGGCGCAGGATTTCTCGTTGCGCTACATGCTGGTCGACGGGCAGGGGAATTTCGGCTCGGTCGACGGCGACAATGCCGCGGCCATGCGGTACACGGAAATCCGCCTGTCGAAGATCGCCCACGAGATGCTGGCGGACATCGACAAGGAAACCGTCGATTTCGGTCCCAACTATGACGGCTCCGAAACGGAGCCGCTGGTCCTGCCGACCCGCATCCCGAACCTGCTGATCAACGGTTCCTCCGGGATTGCGGTTGGCATGGCGACGAATATTCCACCACACAATTTGTGTGAAATTGTCGATGGATGCCTGCATTTGCTGCGGAATCCGGATGCCAGCGTTGATGAGCTAATCGAGATCATCCCGGCGCCCGACTTCCCGACCGCCGGCATCATCTATGGCGTGTCCGGCGTCCGCGACGGCTACCGTACCGGTCGTGGCCGTGTGGTCATGCGCGCCAAAACGCATTTCGAGGACATTGATCGTGGCCAGCGCCAGGCAATCATCGTCGATGAACTGCCTTATCAGGTTAACAAGCGCACCCTGCTTGAACGGGTCGCGGAGTTGGTGACCGAGAAGAAGGTCGAAGGCATTTCCGATATCCGCGATGAGTCGGACAAGTCCGGCATGCGCGTGGTCATTGAACTGAAACGCGGCGAAGTGCCGGAGGTCGTGCTGAACAACCTGTACAAGCTGACGCAGCTGCAGGATACCTTCGGCATGAACATGGTGGCGTTGGTCGACGGTCAGCCGCGCCTGCTGAACCTGCGCCAGATGCTCGAGTGCTTCCTGTCGCACCGCCGCGAAGTCATCACACGGCGTACCGTGTTCGAGCTGCGCAAGGCACGCGAGCGCGGCCATGTGCTGGAAGGCCTGGCAGTGGCGCTGGCGAACATCGACGAATTCATCGAACTGATCAAGTCCGCCCCGACGCCGCCGATTGCGCGGCAGGCGCTGATGGAGCGCAGCTGGGATTCAAGTCTCGTGCGCGACATGCTGGCGCGTGCGGAAAGCGACACGCCGGGTGGCCGAAGTGCCTACCGCCCCGACAATCTGTCGCCGCTGTTCGGCATGCAGGCTGATGGCCTGTACCGTCTGTCGGAAGTGCAGGCGCAGGAAATCCTGCAGATGCGCCTGCAACGCCTGACCGGTCTGGAGCAGGACAAGATCGTTCAGGAATATCGCGACGTGATGGGGCAGATCGCGGATCTGCTCGATATCCTGGCGCGTCCGGCGCGTATCGCGGAAATCATCATCACTGAATTGACTGCAATCCGGCAGGAGTTCGGTGATGTGCGTCGTTCGTTCATCGAAAACAACGCCACCGAACTCGATACCGAGGACCTGATCACGCCGCAGGACATGGTGGTGACGCTGTCGCACGGCGGCTATATGAAGAGCCAGCCGATTTCCGAGTACCGCGCCCAGAAGCGCGGCGGGCGTGGCAAGCAGGCCACGGCAACCAAGGACGACGATTGGATCGACACGCTGTTCGTTGCCAACACGCATGACTACATCCTGTGCTTCTCCAACCGCGGCCGGCTGTACTGGCTCAAGGTGTGGGAGGTGCCGCAGGGTTCGCGCAACTCGCGGGGCCGACCGATCGTCAATATGTTCCCCTTGAGCGATGGCGAAAAGATCAACGTCATCCTGCCGGTGAAGCAGTTCGATGAAGAGCACTTCGTCTTCATGGCCACGTCGAAAGGCACCGTGAAGAAAACCGCGCTCACGGATTTCTCCAATCCGCGCAAGGCTGGCATCATCGCGGTCGACCTCGATGACGGCGACTTCCTCATCGGCGCCGCGATTACCGATGGCAAGCATGACGTCATGTTGTTCTCCGATGCCGGCAAGGCCGTGCGTTTCGACGAGAACGATGTGCGTCCTATGGGCCGGCAGGCGCGTGGCGTGCGAGGCATGAATCTGGAGGATGGCCAGCAGGTGATCGCCATGCTGGTGGCGCATGCAGAATCCGAGGCAGAGGGTGCGGCCCCGCAACCCAGTGTGTTGACCGCCACGGAAAATGGTTACGGCAAGCGCACACCGATTTCCGAATACACACGGCATGGACGTGGCACCAAGGGCATGATCGCAATCCAGACGAGCGAAAGAAACGGTAAAGTGGTGGCTGCGGCACTTGTGTCGCCGGAAGATGAGATCATGCTCATCACCACCGGTGGCGTGCTGATCCGTACGCGTGTCAGCGAGATCCGGGAAATGGGCCGGGCGACGCAAGGTGTGACGCTGATCAGCGTGGACGAAGGCAACAAGCTGTCCGGGTTGCAGCGGATCGTCGAAAGCGATGCTGAGTCCGATCTGGGCGAAGAGGGCCGGGAGGCGGAGGAAGGATCTGCGCCCGAGGGCGAGAATTCGTAAGTAGATGCAAATTTGATATCGCCCCATGGAACCGCTCTGGCACCATGGGGTACTCAACCACACGTCCTCTCCAGGAGTGAAAATGCACAAGATGTTCAAGCAGGCAATGATCGCAGCGGCCCTGGTGCCGACCTTCGCTTTTGCCCAGGCCGATGCGGAAAAGACTGCAGCCATCAAGGAGCTGCTCTCGGTGATGCAGGTCGATCAGGCCATCAAGGGCCAGAGCGAAAACTGGCAGCAGAGCGCCAAGCAGGATGCACCGCTGGTGCTCGAGCAGGCGCTGATCGAAAACAAGACGATGGACGACAAGCAGAAGCAGGCGGCCGTCGAGAAGCTGAAGAAGAACGGTGCCGTGCAGCGCGTGGTCGATCAGGCCGGCAAGCAGTTTGGCACCGATGCATTCAAGTCGGATGCGACCAAGGCGCACTACGAAGCCTTTGGCAAGTACTACACGACGCAGGAAATCAAAGACCTGACGGCGTTCCTGAAATCCCCGAGCGGCCAGAAATTCATGACCAACCAGGGCAAGGCAACGCAGGAAATCTGGGGCTCGATGATGCAGAAGTATGGCCCGCAGGTTGGCAAGTCGATGCGTGACCTGGCCGACAAGGAAATTGCGGCCGCCAAGTAAGAGGCGCTGCAATCGCCGCTCCGGCGCGTGAAAAACCCAGCGGGGTGGTGGCGAAAGCGCCAACCGCACCGGGTTTGAGGGATAATGGCTGCTTGGTGGCGCACCAGCAGCCATTTCTTTTTTCACATGACATCTCAGCCAGACATGCAAATTCCCGGTCAGGGTCAGCCCGGCGTGACAGGGCGCCTCTACAACTTCTCCGCCGGTCCGTCGGCACTGCCCGCCGAGGTACTACAGCAGGCCGCGGACGAAATGCTGTCGTGGCACGGCTGTGGCATGAGCGTGATGGAAATGAGCCATCGCGGCAAGGAGTTCGGCAGCATCCTGGCACAGGCCTTTGCCGATCTGCGCGAATTGCTGGCCGTGCCGGACAATTTCCGCATCCTGTTCATGCAGGGTGGGGCGATTGCCGAAAATGCCATCGTGCCGATGAACCTGATCGGGCGACGCGCCGGTCTGCCGCCGAAGGCCGACTACGTGGTGACCGGCACATGGTCGATCAAGTCGCAGGAAGAGGCGCGCAAGTACGGTGAGGTGAATATCGCTGCCAGCACCGAGGCGCAAGGCTTCCTGTCGATTCCACCGGTCACCGAGTGGCGTCTGTCTGACGATGCAGCCTATGTCCACCTGTGCACCAACGAAACGATCGTCGGGGTGGAGTATCACGACATTCCGGTGATCGGCCAGGATGCCGGACGTGTGGTCGTGGCTGATGCCTCGAGCCACATTCTCTCGCGTGCCATCGATTTCAGCCGCGTCGGCGTGGTGTATGCCGGTGCGCAGAAGAATATCGGCCCGGCCGGGCTGACGCTCGTGATCGTCCGCGAAGACCTGCTGGACCACGCCTTGCCGATCACGCCCACGGCCTTCAACTGGCGCATCGTGTCGGATGCCGATTCGATGTACAACACCCCGCCCACGTATGCGATCTACATCGCCGGGCTCGTGTTCCAGTGGCTCAAGCGCCAGGGCGGTGTGCCCGGTATCGAGCAGGCCAACATTGCCAAAGCGCGGCTTCTGTACGACTACCTCGACAGCAGTGCGTTCTACGTCAATCACGTGGATCCGGCCTGCCGCTCGCGCATGAACGTACCGTTCCAGTTGCGCGATGCATCGCGCAACGAAGCCTTCCTCGAAGGCGCACGGGCGCGCGGACTAGTGCAGCTGAAAGGACACAAGCTAGTGGGCGGCATGCGTGCCAGCATCTATAACGCTATGCCGCTGGCCGGCGTGCAGGCGCTGATTGAATTCATGCGCGAATTCGAGCGCACCTCCGCCTGATCAGGAAAACACGCGTGCCGGCGTTTCGCGGGCACGCGCTTCATGTATTGCCCTCTGGAATTTGCCATGACGCAACCGAACGATTCAAGCGACCAGCAGCTGACTGATGCGCTGGCGCCGCTGCGCGCCGAGATCGACGCCCTGGATACGCAGCTGATTCAGCTGCTCAATGAGCGTGCACGCTGTGCGCTGCGTGTGGGCGACGTCAAGCGCAAGTTCGGCGCCGTGGTGTTCCGTCCCGAGCGTGAGCAGCAGGTCGTGCAGAAGGTGCAGGAGCACAATCCGGGGCCGCTGAAGAATGAAAGTCTCGCCACCATCTGGCGCGAAGTCATGTCGGCGTGCCGGGCGCTCGAGAAGTCCATCGAGGCCGCCTATCTCGGGCCGGCCGGCACCTTCTCGGAACAGGCCCTGTATGCCCACTTCGGCCACGATGTGAGTGGTGTGCCGTGTACATCGATCGACGAAGTGTTCCGCGCCGTCGAAGCGGGAACAGTGGAGTACGGCATCGTGCCCGTGGAGAATTCGACGGAAGGCGCTGTGTCGCGGACGCTGGACCTGTTCCTGCAAACCTCGCTCAAGATCAGCGGCGAGGTGGCGCTGCGCGTCCATCACAACCTGATGAACCGTACCGGCAACATGGCCGATGCGAAAGTGGTACGCGCCCATCCGCAGGCCCTGGCGCAATGCCAGCACTGGCTCACGGCGAACTATCCACATCTCGAGCGGCAGCCGGTATCGAGCAATGCCGAGGCTGCGCGCATGGCATCGACCGATGATAGCGTCGCGGCGCTGGCGGCCGACTCGGCTGCCAATCGCTATGGCCTGCATATCGTCCACGCGCATGTCGAGGACGATCCGCACAACCGTACGCGCTTCGCTGTGATCGGCCGCTATGAAACCGAATCGAGCGGCAGCGACCAGACCTCGCTGGTGCTATCGGTACCGAACAAGGCGGGCGCGGTCTATCAGTTGCTGGCACCGCTGGCGGCCAATGGCGTGTCGATGTGCCGTTTCGAGTCGCGACCCGCCCGCAGCGGGGCATGGGAGTATTACTTCTATGTCGATATCGAAGGCCACCAGCAGGATGCTCCCGTGGCCCGCGCGCTCGAAGAGCTGCGCCGCAATGCCGCGTATTTCAAGGTGCTCGGCTCCTACCCGTCCAGCCGCTGAATCTGTAGAACAAAGGAAACCGTATGTCGACCCCAGCATCCCGCCCATCCGTCTTCGGGCCTGAGTATGTCCGCGCGATTGCGCCCTATATCGCGGGCCGGCCGATTTCCGAGGTGGCACGCGAATATGGTCTCGACGAGTCGAAGATCGTCAAGCTGGCGTCGAACGAGAATCCGCTCGGTATGCCGCCCTCGGCCAAGGCTGCCATGCTCAAGGAGCTCGACGATCTGGGGCGCTATCCGGATTCGAATGGTTTCGTGCTGAAG
>DATLHT010000109.1:0-6282 GCA_035539795.1 Burkholderiaceae bacterium | reverse complement strand
ATGACGGCGACACCTGGGCAATACCGGCATCGCTATAGATCTTCGAAGCCGGAATCGATACACCGGAATTCAGGTGGCCGACCACGGCAACAACCTTGGCGTCGACGAGCTTTTGTGCCACGGAGGTACCGGTCTTCGGATCACCCGCATCATCCTCGCCCACGAGTTCCAGCTTGATCTTCTTGCCGCCGATCTCGAGACCCGACTTGTTGAGCTCTTCGACAGCCAGGCGGGCGCCATTCTCGTTGTCCTTGCCGAGGTGGGCGATACCGCCCGTCAGCGGCGCGGCGTGACCGATCTTCACGACCACTTCACCACCGGACGCGGCAGGGGCAGCGGCCGCAGGCTCCGAAGCTGCCGGTACGGCAGGGGCTTCTTCTTTCTTGCCGCAAGCCGCGACGAGCGTCATGGCGGCAGCCAACGGCAACAACTTGGAAAACGGGATGTGCATGAGTGATCTCCTAGAACTCACTGGACGAAACCAACGTACTTCTAAATCCTCTTCCCACACCAACATTGTTTCAAAGGGAAACGCGCAAAATCTATTCCCTTTTTTTTGCAGATGCAATATGCGTCGCAACAACTTCAATCCACGTAGCGGCGGGGCTGTCAGGGATTCTCCCGATGCACATCCACCGGGATTTCCTGCAAGGCACCATGGCTTGGAGAGACACATTCAACATTCGTGCCAGCAGCCCTGGTGGGGCGTAACGGCGAGACCCGCCTGTGCTCACGCGACACGGCGCCTGGACGCATGGCGCGAAGCTATGCCTCCAGTCATGAGGAGCATCGGGAATCTAGAGGGAAACTTCGGATTATCCGCACGCCCGCCCACGACCCACGGAGGGGATGGGCGTTGCGGAAAAACGGTCAGTTGCTGGCCGTCAGGCCTTTCGGCAGGGGAAAGGACATGTTTTCTTCAATGCCCTCGAGCGCGCGCACGCGTTGCACGCCGCGCCGCTGCAGTTCCGTCACGATCGACTGCGCCAGCACTTCCGGCGCAGAGGCGCCGGCCGTGACACCGATGCGGCGCTTGCCTGCGATCCATTCATCACGGATCTGCTCGGGCGCATCCGCCAGATAGGCGGGCACGCCAAGGCGCTCAGCCACTTCGCGCAAGCGGTTCGAATTGGAGCTGTTCGGGCTGCCGACCACGATTACGGCATCGACCTGCGGCGCCATGAATTTGACAGCGTCCTGGCGGTTCTGCGTGGCGTAGCAGATGTCCTGTTTCTTCGGCTCGCTGATCGCCGGAAAGCGGGCCTTGAGCGCGGCCACAATCTCGCGCGTCTCGTCCACCGACAGCGTCGTCTGCGTGACATAGGCAAGGCGCTCGGGATCAGCCACCTGCAGGTTCGCCACATCGGCCACCGACTCGACCAGTAGCATCCCGCCGTCAGCCTGGCCCATGGTGCCCTCGACTTCGGGGTGCCCCTTGTGGCCGATCATGACGATCTCGCAATCCTGCGCACGCATCTTCGAGACTTCGACATGTACCTTGGTCACCAGCGGGCACGTCGCGTCGAACACGCGCAGACCGCGTGCCTCCGCCGCCTCGCGCACGGCGCGCGACACGCCGTGGGCACTGAAGATGACGGTGCCGCCAGCCGGGACTTCATCGAGTTCCTGGACGAACACCGCACCTTTCTGACGCAGATCGTTCACGACATAGGCGTTATGCACGATTTCGTGGCGCACATAGATGGGCGCACCAAAACGCTTCAGCGCCTGCTCGACGATCTCGATGGCGCGATCCACGCCTGCGCAGAATCCGCGTGGCTGGGCCAGCACGACTTCGGCATCGGGCGCCGTCACCGGGTTGGCGGAGGTCTGCGGAGAGAGGATGGTCGGTCCGGAAGTGGTCATCGCGAAGCCTTACATTACGCCAATCAGCTGTACGTCGAACAGGATCGTCTGGCCAGCGAGCGGATGGTTGAAATCGAACAGCGCCGAGGTGGCACCCAATTCTTTCAGCACGCCAGCGTACTTGCCGCCGCCGGGTGCGTTGAACTCCACCAGGTCGCCGGGTTCGTACGACTCCTCAAACGAACTGTTTTCCCGCAGCAGATTGAGCGACACCTGCTGCAGCAGATCCGGATTGCGCGGCCCGAAGGCATGCTCCGGACTGAGGCGATAGGTCATGCGCTGCCCGGCCGACATGCCGAGCAAAGCCTGCTCCAGCGTGGGCGCGAGTTGCCCTTGCCCAAGCAGCAGTGTGGCAGGCTTGTCTTCGAACGTGCTGACAACGGTCGTGCCGTCCTCCAGCGCGATGCGGTAGTGCAGGGTCAGGAAAGAGTCGGGCTGGACGGTAGGCACGCCGCCGGCCGGGGAAACAGAAGTTTGCGAAGTCATGCTGCACCAATCGGGTCAAGCCTTGTATTGTAAGCCACTGGCGCGGTCCTTTCATGGCGCACTGCCCCGCCCCGTGGTGCCGCCTTGGCGCAGCGCATGGCCTGGCCGCGTCTAGAAACCTGTACGCCACTCCACGGTGCTCCTGCCACACCTGATCACTCAACCTATGCCTCTACCCATGCCGATTCGTGAATGGCCGGAAAATCTGCGGCCGCGTGAACGCCTGCTGAAGCACGGCGCCGCCGTTCTTGGCGACGACGAACTGCTGGCCCTGTTCCTGCGCGTGGGCACCGCCGGCATGAACGCTGTCGACCTCGGGCGTCACCGGCTCGCCCACTGTGGCTCGCTGACCCGCCTATGTCGTGCCACGCTGGAGGAACTCTCGGCCGTGCCGGGCATCGGCGTGGCCAAGTACAGCCAGTTGCAGGCGGTGATGGAGATGGCCAGGCGCGCGCTCGCCGAGGAACTGACCGCCACACCGGTCATGACCTCGCCGGCCGCCGTCGGCGACTATTTGCGGCTGGCGCTCGGCGCGCAGACGCGCGAGGTGTTCCGCTGCCTGTTCCTGGATACTCAGAATCGCCTGATCGCCGATGTCGAACTGTTCCAGGGCACGCTCGACCAAGCCGCTGTTTACCCACGAGAAGTTATTCGTACAGCACTTCTACACAATGCAGCCGGCGTGATCCTGGCCCACAACCATCCCGGCGGTGATCCACAGCCGAGCGCAGCAGACGACACATTGACCGCCACCTTGGTACGGAGCCTTGCACTCATCGACATCCGCGTGCTCGATCACTTCATCGTCAGCCCGCACGCGATATACTCGTTCGCCGAGCACGGACGCCTGCCGGAGGTGAGCCCCACCGCACAAGCTGGACGCCCGCACCCTCAAAAAAAGTCCCTTGTCCGTTGATAGCGGAACAATTTCTGGTTTATAATCCTCGTTTTACCGCAGTCCAACCGCCGCAGCTCTCTCGTGTCGACGCCGGAAACCCCGTGCTCCACCCCAGGCTGCCGCTACCGTTGTCAACGAATTCAAGAGTTTAGGAGTGCTCAAATGGCACGACGCTGCAAAGTGACGGGCAAAGGCCCGATGGTGGGTAACAACGTGTCCCACGCCAACAACAAAACCAAACGCCGCTTCCTGCCGAACCTGCAGAACAAGAAGGTGTGGAACGAAGAGCGCGGCTGCTTCGTGTCGATGCGCGTCACGGCTGCTGGCCTGCGCACGCTCGAAAAGCAAGGCTACGGCATCGCCTCGGCCTGATCCGGTTCAACACATTCTAGGAGTTCCCCATGGCCAAAGGCGGACGCGACAAAATCAAGCTGGAATCGACCGCAGGCACGGGTCATTTCTATACCACCGATAAGAACAAGCGCACCATGCCCGAAAAGATGGCGATCAAGAAGTTCGATCCCGTCGTTCGCAAGCATGTGGAGTACAAAGAAACCAAGATCAAGTAATCTTGGCGCTCTCGGTGCTCTACCCGGTCTTCTTCCGGGGCGCAAACACAAAAAACCTCGCTCTGGCGAGGTTTTTTGTTGCCTGCTGAACGGCACAGGCACACTCCAGTACACCACCTGATCACCAGACCGGCGCTTTCAGGACACTCACCCAGCGGGATGGTGGCGCCGCAACCACTGCGTTCGCAGCGATGGTCCACCGGCATATCACGTACCATCATACCGATCGCTTGCCGAGGAAGTACCCGATGAACATTGCCGTCTTCGACATCCGCGTACTACGACCGGACGGACGTGTGATGCGTTTCGACATCGTCGTGCGCGACCAGGCACCTGACCGGAATAAAGAAACCGTGCTTGCATACGGGCAACGTTACCTCGCCGCCAAAGGTATCCCTGCCGACACCCTATACGCGCAGGAATGCCGTTACTGTCACGCAGGCTTTGCATCCCCGGCAGTGGAGACCGAAATCGATCGCATCGGATTCGCGATCATCGAATTGCAGCATTGCGATTGAGCCGCTTGCGGCAAACACTCAGATGTCACGCACCCGGGGAGATGCCACACCCACGTGTCGGCATGTGCCGCTGACGGCTTCTGGCAGGTGCGCAGCGGGTCCATCCTGGGTTACACTGAAGCCCACCGGTACGCCACGCAGTGGCGGCCTGGAGACCGAATCAACCCGCCTAACACGGGCCTGCGCATACGGCCCATCCAGACATGATGAATTTCGATGTGGCCATCGTCGGCAGCGGCCTGGCCGGACTGACCGTTGCTCTGCAACTCGCCGCGACCCGCAAGGTTGCGATCATCAGCAAGCGCACATTGTCGGAAGGGGCCAGTGACTGGGCCCAGGGCGGCATCGCCGCGGTCCTCGACTCGAGCGACAGCCATGCCAACCACATCGATGACACCCTGACAGCCGGCGCAGGGCTCTGCGACGAAGCCGCTACCCGCTATATCGTCGAGCATGCGCGCGAAGCCATCGAGTGGCTGATCGAACTGGGCGTGCCCTTCACACCCGATACCCAGGCCGAACTCGGCTTTCACCTCACACGGGAAGGCGGACACAGCCACCGGCGCATCATCCACGCAGCCGATGCCACCGGACACGCCGTGGTCTCGACGCTAATCGAGAAGGTGCGCCAGCATCCGAACATCACACTGCTGGAGCAGCATTTCGCGGTCGACCTGATCACGTCTGCCAAGCTCGGCCTGCCGGGCAACCAGTGCTACGGCCTGTACGTGCTGGACGATGCGAGCGAGGAAGTGATCACCATCACGGCCAGCCAGACGGTGCTGGCCACTGGTGGCGCGGGCAAGGTGTATCTGTACACCACCAACCCGGATACCGCGACCGGTGACGGCACGGCAATGGCGTGGCGCGCGGGCTGCCGCGTGGCGAATATGGAGTTCATCCAGTTCCACCCGACGTGCCTGTACCATCCGTTTGCCAAGTCGTTCCTGATTTCTGAAGCCGTGCGCGGCGAAGGCGGTCTGTTGAAGCTGCCGGATGGCACGCGCTTCATGCCCGCGCATGACCCGCGCGCCGAGCTGGCACCGCGCGACATTGTCGCCCGCGCCATCGACTTCGAGATCAAGAAGCGCGGCCTCGACTGCGTACTGCTGGACATCACCCACCAGCCCCCGGAATTCCTGAAGGAACACTTCCCGACGATCTACGCGCGCTGCCTGGAACTGGGCATCGACATCACGCGCCAGCCGATCCCGGTGGTTCCCGCCGCGCACTACACCTGTGGCGGCATCATCACCGACACGCTGGGCCGTACCGACATCAGCCATCTCTACGCGGTGGGTGAGACAGCCTATACCGGCCTCCACGGCGCCAACCGTCTGGCCAGCAATTCGTTGCTAGAGTGCATGGTGATCGGCCGCGCCGCGGCTCACGATATCCTCGCGCATCCGCCCGAGGCGTGCCCTGACATCACGCTGCCGGCTTGGGATGAAAGCCGTGTCAGCGATCCGGATGAAGAGGTCGTGGTCTCGCACAACTGGGATGAGCTGCGCCGCATGATGTGGAATTACGTCGGTATCGTGCGCACCAATAAGCGCCTGGAGCGTGCGCAGCACCGCATCCACCTGCTGCGTGAAGAGATTGCCGAGTACTACGCCAACTTCCGTGTCAGCCGCGATCTGCTAGAGTTGCGTAATCTGGTGGAAGTGGCATCGCTGATCGTCGACAGCGCCCTGTCACGCCACGAAAGCCGCGGACTGCATTTCAGCCGCGACTATCCGGATACACTGCCCAAGGCGTTGCCGACCGTGAGGCAGCCCAGCCATCGCAAGGCCGGGCGACACACGATCAAACATTAACTGACGCATTAGCCAACGCGTCAACCCACAACGCGCAGCGAATAGTCGGTGGCCTTGATGTCTTTCGTCAGGCTGCCGACCGAGATCCGGTCGACGCCAGTTTCGGCGAAAGCGCGAATGGTGTCGAT
>DATLHT010000108.1:0-2942 GCA_035539795.1 Burkholderiaceae bacterium | reverse complement strand
CGGCTGCTGCCCGCGTAGTCACCTGTACTAAGGCGGATGTGTGCCGTGGTGCATAGGGGCTCCGGCTGGCCCGATGCAAATTCCTCCAGCTGGCTTGCCAGGTTCTCGACCCACAGGCGTTGCTCTGCATCCAGCGGACGTAAGGACGATAGTCCGAGCAATGCACGCGCAGCGCAGTTCCACGCCATGACGGAGTGGGTATCGATGGAAGTTGCCTCAGCCGCCGCGGCAGCCGCATTGAGAAAGTGCACGGAGGCCGAAGCCGGGTCGGCTTGATGCGCCAGGGCGAGCTCGATTTCGGCCTGCTCGGTCCGGGTAATGGACGCCGGCAGCGCGTCCGCGGGCAGTCCGTCCAGGATCTCGCGTGCCTGCTGCAAGGTCCGCAATCGATGGGCACCCTGCTCAAGCCGCGAGCGGGTACGCAAGTAGTACGCGCGGGCAAACTGGATGCCGCTGAGCGCCTGTGACGACAGCTGGCTGGCGCGTTCAAACAACCGATCCGCCTCGGCAAGCTTTGTCTGCGCCGCTCGGGCAGGCAGCAGTCGCGCCCATTGATCGAGCAGCTTGATCCACGCCAGCAACGGTGCGACCGCTTCCGTGCGCTGCAGGTGAGGCGCTACCTCGGCTTGAAGGGCCTGTAGCGTCAGGAGTCGGCTGCCGCCGGATTGATGTTGAATCAGATGCCGCGTGGCATCGATCATTCGGGTCAGCCACACATCTTCGTCGCCAGAGTCCGCTGTTGCCAGTGCAAGGCGCAGTCGCTCGATTGCCTGGACATGGAGGCGTGCCGACTTTCCACCTTTCGCAGCGGCAGCCAGGCCCAGGTGCACGTCGATAGCCAGGACCTTGGTCGCGGCGTCATCCATCAGCGAATGCATCGCGGGTATGCCGGCAAGGTGCTGCTGTGCCTGCAGCAGCCAGTACTCCCGTTCGGCAATCGCTCCGCTTTCGCTGGCGTTGGCGCGCTGCAGGCTGGCTTGCGCCAACTCCAGGAGATCGGCTGGCGCGTCCGCGCGTGCCTGGCTACGTAGCGCCAGGCAAGCCAATGCCTGCTCAAGACATTCCCTGCGCATCGGCTCATTGGGCGCGTGACGCGAACGCAACAGATGACTGCGGGCAATCCGGGTCATCAGATCAGGCCTGTCTGGCTCGTACTCCAGTACGCACGCAAACGCTTGCGCCGCCGAACCTGCCTGTACGAAGGCCGTGTGACCCTCGTTGTCATGAGCCATTCGCCACCACGCCCAGCCCGCGACCATCCAGGCCTCGAGGTGTGGAGGGGTCTCGCACAGCAAGGGTTCCAACGCGCTCAAGGCATCTTCGGGTCGCGCCGCTGCCAGCAGACGCTTGGCCTCGGCCAATGCCGACTCGTTACTGCGGAGATTGGGCAAAGCCAACTGCACGCTCACAGGCGCGCTGGAAGCACGCGCCGTTCCCGGCAATGCAATTTGCTTGTCGATCGGATCATCCGTGCTGCCGATGGCAGCAAAGGTGAGCCTTTGCAATGGGATGGAGGGACTGGCCTTCCGCTCGCTGGGGCCCGCATCGGCGAGGCGTGCTTGCGCGGTGTCGGTGGCCACCTTCGCGCTTGCCCGTGGGTCCCTCGACGGACGGGGCACGTGTACTTGTACGGGTGCCGCCTCCACAACATGCATTCGACTTGCGGCAGGTAGCTGGGCTTGCGCGCGGCGTCGCAACCACCATCCCACCAGCAACAACAGCGCCAGCAAAGTCAGCCATGCGTACCCCGTACTGGTATCGGTGGGGGTGCCGCTCAGACTGAGTGCTGCAAGGGTGGTTGGCGCCGTATTCGCTCGCGCCGACGGCGCTGCGAATCCACGCTGGGAAAGAAGTGGCGACGAGTGAGCCAGGACGGGATGCCTGGCTACCGGTTCGTCGCGAGTCGGCGCACTCGCCACCACGGCTCCCGTAGTTGCCGGAACGACGCTGCTTGGCTTGGAGGCAGCGGAACCCATGGCCTCGGCCCCTGCTGGGACGGGAGTGCCGGAGCATACGGCGTTGCCGTCTTCGCAGCTTTGCCTTTCATCCGTCGGTGGTCGGGAATCTGCGTCCGTGCGTTGCGCGATCGACACTTCGCCATGCACACGCTGGTCGTTCAACGGAGTAGCGGTCGAAAGTGTGTCCTTGCCACTGCCTTGATGCTGGCAAGCCAGCAAGGTCAATGCCCCGGCGATCGCGATCACTCGGCGCATCTCATCCAAGCGATCAGGTCGTGCACCGTTCGCGGCACGGGAAGCGCCAGGGCTCGGAAGTGGTATCTGTGGGGTCATGGCAAGAGCACCCATGGCGACCGGCTGGTTTGCCGGCTTGACATTCGCATGGCCGGCATTCGACGGCGGCTGCGCTGACCATCGGTATCGCGGTGCGCGGTTCAAAGTTCCAGCGCAAAAGACTAGCAGCGCCGCCTGAGGACTCAGTGCGCCTCTTGTCGAACGAGTTTGCAGGATTTGTCGTTGACGACTGCCCTAGAGGCGCCGCCGGCACAGGGGCCGGCGGCGGCTTCCTTATTCCTGTGCAGCCAGGTTGGCCGCCTGGACCAATGCACCCACGTAGGCCGCGGTGACCGTTGCCGGCTCGATCGACACCGGCGCTGCGCCCATTGCGGTGAGGGCGAAGTGCCAAGCCTGGCAGATGGGACGCGCGCCCAGCAGGAGGACGCGACTACCCGCCAGTGGCTTCGTCCATGGTGCGATCGTGCAGCCGATGACCACGCCCAGAAGAAACAACAGCCGCTCACGGCCGTTGCTGCCGGGCACACGTTCGATCAACCGGGTCATGAAAGCTGCGCGCAACAGGCCGTAGTGTTCGCTGGCGAGCAGGCCGCGCTGCAGCATCTGGATGTCCTGCGGCGAGAGCGTGTCGGGCAACTCGGAATCCACGCTCGCGCTCAGCACGGTCTGGGTACGCAGTACATGCAGCAC
>DATLHT010000107.1:0-10770 GCA_035539795.1 Burkholderiaceae bacterium | reverse complement strand
GTATTGGATATATAGCATAGCCCTTCCTAGACTGGCAGTAATCCCATCATTTCTGGCTGCTGTCCATGTCTTCCGCTCACAGTCCTGTCATCGTTCCCGCAAGCCCCTCCGCACGCCGCGCTTGGCTCGACGGCACGTGGTGGCGCGGACTCGCGCTCACAGGCGGGCTCGCCGCCACCGCCTTGTGGCTCGCCAGCACCCCCTGGGTGAGCGCCACCGGCCTGAGCGCGCTCACATTAGCCATCCTGTTCGGCTTGCTCGCTGGCAATACCGTCTTTCCGCGCCTCGCCAGCCAGACCGGCGCAGGCGTGGACTTCAGCAAGAACCGCCTGCTGCGCGCCGGCATCGTGCTGTATGGCTTTCGAGTAACGTTCCAGCAAATCGGTGACGTAGGACTGGCCGGTGCGCTGATCGACGTGCTGATGATCGCCGGCACCTTCACCCTAGCCCTACAGCTTGGCACGCGCGTCTTTGGCCTAGACCGCCAGACCGCGACGCTGATCGGGGCCGGCAGCGCCATCTGCGGCGCGGCCGCGGTCATGGGCACCGCCCCCGTGATCAAGGCCCCTGCGCATAAGGTCGCCGTGGCGGTGGCGACGGTCGTGGTGTTCGGTACGCTCGCGATGTTCCTGTACCCGGTCCTGCAGACGCTGCTGCAGTTGCCCGAGCATCTCTATGGTGTGTACGCCGGCTCTACCATCCATGAAGTCGCACAGGTCGTGGTCGCCGGCAAGGCCGTGGGCGAACAGGCGGCATCAAGCGCCGTCATCGAAAAGATGCTGCGTGTCATGATGCTCGCGCCCTTCCTGCTACTGCTGATCCGCCTGCCCGGCATGCGCGATGCGCAGACCGCGTCGGGCAATGTCGCGATTCCATGGTTTGCCGTCCTGTTCATTGTGGCCTGCGCCATCCATTCGACAGGGCGGATGCCCGCCGCGGTAGTCGATCTGCTGGTGCAGCTCGACAACATCCTGCTCGCCATGGCCATGGCGGCGCTCGGGCTACGCACACAGGCCAGCGCAATCCGCGCCGCCGGCATCCGGCCCCTGCTGCTGGCGGCCTGCCTGTTCGCCTTCCTCGTGATCGGCGGCCTCGGCATCAACCTCGGCGTGCACTGGCTGTTCGGCGTTACAACAGCTCCTCTGGCGTAATCGGCCCGAGCAGGCGGATCGACCAGCGCTTCCAGAAAGACGTTTCCGGCTCGGTGGTGTGCACCACTTCCTTGCCATCGACGTCCTCGATCCAGCGCAGTCCACCATGTTCGTCCAACTCAACCCGGTAGCTGTGTTCGTAGGCTGACTCCTCGAACAGCTTGACCACGCCTTGCGCCAGGACCCGGTTGGGAATGAACAGACCGGTCTCGGTATTCTGCGTCACCGAGCGCGGATCGAGATTCATCGAGCCGGTGAACAACGTACTCCCATCCACCACCACCGCCTTCACATGCAGGCTCGCCTGCGATGACTTGAACAAGCCTCGCCGCTGCGATGCCCGTGGGTCGGTGCTGGTCTGATTCGCCTTCAGTTCATACAGCTCGACCTTGCTTTCAAGCATCGGCTTGCGGTACTTCGCATAGCCGACATGCACGATCGGCGAATCGGTGGCTGCCAGCGAATTCGTCAGAATGCGCATGCGCACACCACGTTCGACCAATTGGTGGATCAACGCAACGCCGCGCTCGCCGGGCACGAAATACGGCGAGATCAGGATCACCTCCTCGCGCGCACCGCGCACCAGCCTGGCCAGTTCGTCACCCATAGTCTGCGAGCTATCGCGCGGGTGATCGGGATCGATCTTCGACGGATCGTCGACGCGCACCACGGCCGGCGCCCACTCCAACTGCAGCCGGCGCGCTTTGATCTGGCGCCCGAGCACATTGGCCTGCGCCTCGGGACGCTCCGCCGGAGCCGCCTCACGATCGGGTTGTGCAAAACTCGGCTTGTCGGCCAGCGACGCGGACGCGGCTGCCGAAGCGGCCGCAGATGCCGCGGACGCGCCGGGCACGTCCGCCACCACGGCCTCGCCACGCGGACGCGCCGACGGTGCGGCCGATGCCGCCGAAGCCGGCGTCTCGCTGGCAATGGTCTCCACCGGGAAGGCGAAACGGCTGTTCCAGAAAGCATCGAAACCCTCGGACAGGCGTTGCACGGCAGGCCCCGCCAGGATCACGTCAAGATCGACGAAATTAGTGTTGTCGTCGCGCAGGAAATACTCCGCACCCAGATTGCGGCCGCCCGTCATGGCCAGCGCATTGTCCGCAATGAATGCCTTGTTGTGCATGCGCCGATTGATGCGCCGCGCGTCAGTGACCACGTTCAGGAAGCGCGTCAGCTTGGAGAAGCGTCCCGCGGGAAACGGATTGAAAAGCCGCACCTCGATGTTCGGATGCCGGGCGAACTTGAGAAAGGGGATGTCCTTGCCATCGGTATTGAGATCATCCACCAGCACCCGCACCCGAACGCCCCGGCGCGCCGCACGCATGACATGGCCCATGATCTCGCGCACCGAATTGTCATCGTTGATGATGTAGTACTGCAGGTCGAGCGTACGCTCAGCGCTGTCCGCCAGTGCTATCAGTGTGGCAAAGGCTTCCTCGCCGGAGGTGACGAGGCGAAATCCCGACTGCTGGCCATCGCGCATGTTGGCTGGCACGCTGCTGCGCACCAGGCGCGCCAGGGAGGTTCCATTATCCGCGTTCAAAGCCACTGACGGCTTGCGTGGCACATGCTCTGGCAGGCTCGCGCAACCTGCCAGACTGAACAAAGCCATCCATAAGCACAGCAAAAGGTGGCGATGACGAAGCGGCGACAGTGCGAGGAAGGTCAGCTGCATGTAACTCTCTGGATCGGGCGTGCGGACCGTTCAATGAACGCAACACAGCCAGCGCACACAGCGGGAAATGGCCGGAAGCTATGATAAAGCGTCCACATGAACACCTACTATCCGTGTTTGTCTGACATGTCTCGCATGCGTCACAGCCTTGCCGGATGGGCTTGTTTGGCAAATTGACTTCACCCGGTCCGACTCCTATGCTCATTGAGCGCTTCACTTCACAAGGATACGATCATGGAACGCAGAGCATTCATCACCAGCACCGCAGGACTGATCATCGGCACGAGTGGGCTGGTGTTGGCCGGTTGTACCACCACGCCCGATGCGCCCACCGACAAAGCTGCGAAACGGCGCGAGATCGATGCCGCCATCGACCCGGCACTGTCGCGGCTGTACAGCACCGTCAAGGGCGCCCGCGAAATGGGCAGCCGCGCGCGTGGCATCCTCGTGTTCCCCAATGTCGTGGCTGCCGGCTTCGTTGTCGGTGGCGAGTTCGGCGACGGCGCCCTGCGCACCGGCGGTCGCAATGCGGGCTACTATCGGACGATTACCGGCTCGTGGGGATTGCAGATCGGCGCGCAGTCGAAAGCGGTCTATTTCATGTTCATGACCCAGCAGGCGCTCGACAAGTTTGTCGCCAGCAAGGGCTGGACAGCAGGCGTGGATGCTTCGGTAGCGCTCGCCAAGATCGGCGCCAACGGCGACATCGATACCAACACCGCGCAACAGGCGGTCGTGGGTTTCGTCCTCACCAATGCCGGCCTGATGGCCAACCTGACGCTGGAAGGCACCAAGATCTCCAAGCTCGATCTGTAAGCCGTCCCGCCTGGGCAACCTATGCTCAGGCGGCGGCCGCCAAGCGGCGCAGCGCCGCTTCAAACACATGGGCGGGCTGCCCGCCTTCGATCAGATGCCGGTCATTGATGATGATGGCGGGCACCGAGCGGATGCCATGTGCCTGATAAAACTGCTCCTGCTCGCGCACCGCCTCGGCATGGGCATCGGATGCCAGTACCGCCTGCGCTTCCGTACGATCCAGTCCCGCTGCCTCCGCGCAATCGAGCAGCACGTCATGCGCCCCCGGATTGCGCCCTTCCTCGAAATACGCCTTGAACAACGCATGCTTCAGTGCCAACTGGTGACCGGAGGGCGCGGCCCAGTGCAGTAGGCGATGCGCATCGAAGGTGTTGTAGATGTGCGTGCGGCGATCCATGCGGAAGATAAATCCTTCCTCGGCACCGCGCGCACGGATCGCCTCGGAATTCTGCGCCAACTGCTCCGCGCTCATGCCATAGCGGTTGTGCAGATACGTCGCCACTTCCTCACCCCCGCGCGGCATATCGGGATTCAGTTCGAACGGCTGCAGCGTGATGTGCGCGGTGACGGTTCCCGACAGGGCAGCCAGTGCCCGCTCCAGCGCATGCAACCCAATGGCGCACCATGGACAGGACACGTCCGAGACAAAATCGATCTTCATGGCTGTCGTCATGCTGTTCTCCACGCGCCGGGCTGCGCCACAGTATTCGTCAGACATTGACTCTATCACCAACGGATGCATGTCATTGCGCACCACGCCGCAGCAAGCCACACCAAGCCGCGCAAAAGGACACAAAATGGCGGCACAATGATGTCTTGTCGTGCAATGTAGCCGCCCGTCCGCCGTCGCCGCGCCACTGACCTCACTGGATCGCATCATGGAAATCGCCCCAAACCACTTCAAGCGCGCGCTTGCCGCCGGCACGCCGCAAATCGGCATCTGGTCCACGCTGCCGCATGCCTATGTCGCCGAGATCATTGCCGGCGCAGGCTATGACTGGGTACTGCTCGATACCGAGCACACGCCCAGCGACGTGCCGCAGATGGTCCACCAGTTGCAGGCCGTGGCCGCCGCCACGCCGCTGGTGCCTCTGCACCGCACCGCGCCGGTCGTGCGCCCCGCGTGGAACGATCCGGTGATGATCAAGCGCTATCTCGATATCGGCGTACAAACCCTGCTGGTGCCATTCGTGCAGAACGCTGACGAAGCCCGCGCCGCCGTTGCCGCCATGCGCTATGCGCCGCGCGGTATCCGCGGTGTCGGAGGATCGGTACGCGCCTCCAATTTCGGGCGCATTGCCGACTACGCCCAGCGCTGCGAGGAAGAGTTGTGCCTGCTGGTACAGGTGGAGTCGCGCACGGCGCTCGACCAACTGGAAGCCATCGCCAGCGTAGATGGCGTGGATGGCGTGTTCATCGGCCCGGCGGACCTGTCGGCGAGCCTGGGCCATGTCGGCAACCTGCGCCATCCCGAGGTACGGGCCGCCATCGACGATGCCATCCGCCGGATCCGCGCCTGCGGCAAGGCACCGGGCATCCTGACCACGGACGAAACACGGGCACGCGAATGCCTGGACTTGGGCGCGCTCTTCGTCGCCGTGGCGATGGACATGCAATTGCTGGCACGCGGCGCCGAAGCGGTGGCGGCGCGTTTCCGCCAGACCCGTGCGGCGGCGGATGGCGACTACTGACAGAATCGAACCGCTATGGCGCACGGCAAGCGCCGCCTGCCGTGCCCGGCATCAGCCGCAGCGCTCAGGTACTCAGCCCTGCCATGCGCATGAAGAATTTCAGCACATAGGCAGTCATGCCAACGGCCACCACGCCGAGTGCCCAGAACACCACCAGCCAACCGATCCGGCGTAGCCAGAGCCGGCCGCGCGGCGTGGCATCGTCGCCGTGCATCAGTGGTACCCCTCGCCGTGGCGCACCTTGCCGCGGAACACCCAGTAGCCCCACGCGGTGTACATGAGAATCACCGGCACGATGAGCAGCGCACCAACGAGGGCAAAGCCGAGACTCTGCGGCGGTCCCGCCGCCGCCCAGATGGAAATGTCGGGCGGGATCACGTTCGGCCATACGCTGATGCCCAACCCACTGTACGCCAGGAAGATCATCGCCAGCGTCAGCACGAACGGCACGGCGTCGCCGGCGCCACGTGCCAGGGTACGCAGCAGCAGCGCCATGGTCACGGCCACCAGGACCGGTACCGGAGCGAACCACAGGATATTCGGGAAGGAGAACCAGCGGGCTGCGATATTGGCGTGCGCCAGCGGCGTCCAGATGCTGACCACGACGATCACGCCGAGCAGCACCCACGCCAGGCGGATGGCAATCTGCCGCATCCGGGTCTGCAGCTCGCCTTCGGTCTTCATGATCAGCCAGGTACTGCCGAGCAACGCGTACCCGGCGATCAGCCCAAGCCCGCAAAACAGCGCGAACGGGTGAAACCAATCGAAGGCGCCACCGGCGTAGCGGCCATTGAGCACCGGCAGCCCTTCGATATACGCGCCAAGCGTTATGCCCTGGCAGAAGGTGGCCAACAGCGAGCCACCGATGAAGGCCTTGTCCCAGATGTGGCGTCGCTCCGGACTCGCCTTGAAGCGGAACTCGAACGCCACGCCGCGGAAAATCAGGCCGATCAGCATCAGGGTCAGTGGCAGGTACAACGCGCTCAGCACTACCGAGTATGCCAGCGGAAAAGCCGCCAGCAGCCCCGCACCGCCCAGCACCAGCCAGGTTTCGTTGCCGTCCCAGACCGGCGCGACGGTGTTCATCATGACATCGCGGTCATGCTCGTTCTTGAAGAACGGAAAGAGGATGCCAATACCCAGGTCGAAGCCATCCATGATGACGTACATCATCACGCCGAACAGGATGATGACGGCCCACAGCAGCGGAAGATCGATGCCCATTCAAGCCCCCTTGGTGTGGTTGTCGGTATGGTGGCCGGCGCCGCTGTCGAGCGCCTCGTCGGAACCGTCCGAGGCGGCCGAGATGGGCCGCATCGCCTGCCGCATCTGACCCGGCCCGCCCTGCGGCTCGTCGAGCATCGCCGAACTCTGCGGCCCTTTCTTCAGGAGCCGCAGGCCGTACAGCGTGCCGGCGCCGAACACCACGAAATACACCACCACGAAAATCGCCAGCGTCAGCCCGACCTGCGACGCATCGTGCGCCGACACGCCTTCCGACGTCCGCATGACGCCATAGACCACCCACGGCTGCCGGCCGATCTCCGTGGTAAACCACCCGGCGAGGATCGCAATCAGGCCGGATGGCCCCATCCACAGCGCACAGCGCAGGAAAAACCGCGACTCGAAGATGCGCGCGCGCCGCCGCAATAACAGCGACCACAGCCCCAGCAGGATCATCAGGACACCCAGGCCGACCATCACACGGAACGACCAGAAGACAATGGCCGCATTTGGCCGGTCTTCCTTTGGAAACTCCTTCAGGCCCGGGAATTGCCCGTCCAGCGAATGTGTCAGGATCAGGCTGCCCAGCTTGGGAATACCCACGGCATAGTCAGTGCGCTCGGCCTCCATGTTGGGCAGGCCGAACAGCAGCAGTGGCACACCCTCACCGGGCTTGTTCTCCCAGTGCCCTTCCATCGCCGCGATCTTGGCGGGCTGGTGCTTGAGCGTATTGAGGCCGTGCATGTCGCCAATCAGCATCTGGATCGGTGCGGTGCACAGAATCATCCACATCGCCATCGACAGCATCTTGCGCACCGCCGGCCGGTCGTTGCCGCGCAGCAGGTGCCAGGCCGCCGAGGCACCCACCATCAGCGCCGTCGCGAGAAAAGCGGCCACGACCATGTGCACCAGGCGGTACGGGAAGGAAGGATTGAAGATCACCTTGAACCAGTCGACCGGCACGATACGGCCATCGATGATCTCGTGGCCCTGCGGCGTCTGCATCCAGCTGTTAGATGCCAGGATCCACGTCGCCGAGATCAGCGTGCCAACCGCCACGGCCACCGTCGCGCCGAAGTGCAGCCCTGGCCCGACCCGGCTCCAGCCGAACAGCATCACACCCAGGAAGCCGGCCTCCAGGAAAAATGCGGTCAGTACCTCATACGCCAGCAGCGGCCCGGTCACCCCGCCGGCAAAGCGCGAGAATTCGCTCCAGTTGGTGCCAAACTGATAGGCCATCACCAGGCCCGACACCACGCCCATGCCGAACGCCACGGCGAATACCTTGAGCCAGAAATGGTAGAGGTCACGGTACACCTCGCGCCGCGTGTAAAGCCAAGAGCCCTCGAGTACGGCCAGATAGCTGGCCAGCCCGATCGTCAGCGCGGGGAAGATGATGTGGAAGGAAACCGTGAAGGCAAATTGGACTCGTGCGAGATCCAGTGCGCTCAGACTTAGCATGATCCATCCAGTCGGCAGTCACGGGGACGCCGGAGTGTCCGCGGCGTCTGTCTGCTGCCTGCCATGCTGCGCCGCACGCATGGAGTATGCAACATCCGGTTTGATAAAAACAGCGTCAGTGGGTGCGGCATTTTGCGTATCAGCTGAACCCGCGCATGAGGGCCAACCCTGGCCGCCACACAAAACACAGTATGATGCAGGAACGCCGGATGCACCAATAACCAGACCAGTGATCACGCGCCTGCCCCCTCTCGCGCACCTGCGCGTGCGCATTGCCGACCATGTTCGCGGGATGACGCGCGGCACCAGTTCGGGCATCGTCCTGGACCTCGACAATCCACCTGGCGACCCTGGCCTGTTCGGCCCGCAGGCGGTCTGCTGGCGCGTGCACGCCGATTTTCCGTCCATGCTGGCTGGCGGCGTCAGCGCCCTGCTGCTGCAAGCCCTGCACCCGCTCGCGCTCGCGGGCGTGTGGGACCATTCGTCCTTCCGTACAGACATGCAGGGGCGGCTCGGCCGCACAGCCCAGTTCATCGCCGGCACCACCTATGGCTGCCGTGCCGATGCCGAGCGCCTGATTGCCCGGGTGCGACACATTCACGCAGGCATCCGCGGCACGGCGCCCGACGGCCGGCCCTACCGCGCCGACGACCCCCATCTGCTGACCTGGGTGCATGTCGCCGAAGTCTCCAGTTTCATGGCCGCCTACCTGCGCTACGTGAACCCGGCTCTCTCCACCGCCGAACAGGACCAATACTACGCAGAAACTGCCCATATCGCCGCCGCGCTCGGCGCCATCGCGATTCCGCGCTCGCGCCAGGAAGTTGCCGGCTACCTTGAGCGTATGCGCCCCGAACTGGTGGCCGATGCACGCGCCCATGACGTAGCGCAGCGGCTGCTGCAGTTATCCTCCGGGCATCTCGCTGCCCTCCCCGCCATCCGTATTCTCACTGCCGCCGGAACACAATTGCTGCCACCGTGGGCCCGCGCGATGCTCGGGCTCGATACGGCGACGCTGGGCTGGCGGGCGCGTCTGGGCATGCCCGCTGTGGCCGGCATGCTGCGCTGGTCGCTAACCAACAGCGCGGCCCAACGTGCGCGCCGCCGCATGGCGCAGACCTGAGGCGTCCACATGTCATCGCGCCCCCTGCTCCCATTCCTGTTCCTGGCGCTCCTGCTCGGTCCGTTATTCCGCCGGTGCATCGGGAAAACCCGCGCCGCACGCCTGGCGACGTACCGACAGCCTGCAACGCGTGGCCTGCTGGCCAGCGTGTACATATGCATGATGCTGGCCACTGGCGTGGGCACGCAGGGCGCGCACGCCGCGACCGCCGGGCTCCCCTCGTCGGCCTCGCCTGCCGCCGCCTCCGAAGCCGTCGCCAGCGAGGTAGCCGCCGCGCCCTTGCTGCAATCCATCGACCGCGTCATCTCGACACTGGAAAACGATACCCAGCGCACCGCCCTGCTGCTGGAGCTGCACCGCCTGCGCGACGGTGTGACGCCGCTCGCCGCCAGCGAAGCCGCTGCCGCCGAAGAGGAGCGGCGCGGCCTGATCGGCGTGCTGTCCAATGCCATCGAGCGCGCCGACACGCAATTGCGGCGCGAACAGGTACCCCAGCGGTACTGGCACGAGCGCTTCATCCGCGCCGGAGAACAGTTGCCCGCCATCCTGCGCCCGGCCGGCAGCACCTCAGCCTGGCCGGCGATCCGCGAGTTCCTGAGCGTCGTCGCACTCTGGCTGCTACCGGCTATCGGCGTGCTGGTCATGGGCCACATGCTGGCGCGGCGGCGCGGCATCAGCCTGCGTCTCGACTCCGATCCGTCGACACGCGCCGTGCTGCTGTATGCCGCCCGCATGCTCATACCGTGGGCGGTCGGCTTGATCGTCACGGTGTTGTACACGCGCTTCGTCGGCCGCTCTCCGCCAAGTGTGCTGGCCATGCTGCTGGCTTCTGCCGTGCTTGCCGGGGTGTTCTTCTATCTCGCCAGTACCGTGCTGTTCAGCGTCCTCGCCACCGGCCACCGCCGCGCCGCCGCAGAAATCCTCAAACGGCGGACGCGCCTGCCGCTGGCCATCGTCGGTGCACTGGTGGTGCTCGGCGACGGTACGGGCGACAGTCGAGTAGTGGCAGCGCTCGGCTTCAGCGTCGCCACGCTGGCCTCCACCGGCGCGAATATCGCGGCCGCCCTGCTGATCGCCTGGATGTCCGTGCGCTACCGCCGCGCCATCGGCCATCTCATCGTCAACCGTCCGGTGGAGTATCGCCAGACCCACCGCACCTCCTACGACACCGTGCATCTCGTGGCGCGGTACTGGCACCTGCCAATCCTCGCCATCGTCCTCACCTCGGTGGTCGCCACGCTGATCGCCAGCGGCAATGCGGAGATTTTCCTGCGGCGCACCGTGTCATCGGTGGCGCTGTTCATTCTCGCCATGCTGGCCTCGTCGCTGGTCGGGCGTGCGGCGCGCCTGCCCCAGCACGCCGGCATCCGGCGGCGGCGCTCGCCCTATGTCGCGCGCTTCCTGCGCTTTCTACGTGCCGTGGTCCGGCTGGTGGTGTGGATCATCTTCCTGGAACTGTGCGCGCGCGTCTGGGACACATCGCTCATCCGCCTGACGGGAGAAACCGTCTATGGGCGCGAAATCGGCGCGTCGCTGACATCGATCATCGCCACCGTCTTCCTGGCCTGGCTGGTGTGGCTCATCATGGACACCGCCATCACCGAGGCGCTCACCTCGCACAGC
>DATLHT010000106.1:0-3767 GCA_035539795.1 Burkholderiaceae bacterium | reverse complement strand
CCGATGCCGCGTGCTACGGCGGCAGCAATCTCGGCAACCAGGGCGGCGCGCATGCGGTACCGCAGCCCTCGCACGGCTGGCCAGCTTCGCTCACATTGACGCTGCCGCCGCTGGCCACCCTCATCCTCACACCCGCCTGACGCAGGAGCGCCATCGTGCCCCTTACGCTTCCCGACCACCTCTCGCCTGGCCTGCCCTATCCGCTCGGCGCGCGCTGGGACGGACTTGGCATCAACTTCGCACTGTTCTCGGCGCATGCCACACGCGTAGAGCTGTGCCTGTTCTCATCGAATGGTCGCAAGGAACTGTGCCGGCTGCCCCTGCCGGAATGTACAGACGAGATCTGGCACGGCTACCTGCCAACCGGAGAGCCCGGGCTGCTGTACGGCTATCGCGTCCACGGCCCGTACGAACCGGCACACGGCCATCGCTTCAATCCAAACAAGCTACTGCTCGATCCGTATGCGCGGCAAATCAGCAAGACTGTGCAATGGGGCGACGGGCTGTTTGGGTATCGCCTGCACAGCCCGCGTGGCGACCTGTCCTTCGACCGCCGCGACAGCGCGCCGATGATGCCGAAGGGCGTCGTGGTCGACGACAGCTTCCACTGGGGCGACGACCGGCCACCGGCCATACCGTGGGCCCGCAGCGTCATCTATGAAGCGCATCTCAAGGGACTCAGCATGCAGCGCGAGGACCTGCTGCCGCATGTGCGCGGTACCTTCGCCGCGCTGGCCGACCACGCCTTTATCGCACACCTGCAGCGGCTCGGCATCACCACGCTGGAGCTGCTGCCGGTCCAGGCCTTCCTGCAGGACCGCGTGCTGCTGCAGAAAGGCCTGCGCAACTACTGGGGTTACAACACGCTGGCCTATTTTGCGCCGGAACCCGCCTACCTCTCCGGCGACCAGCGCAACGAACTGAAGGTCGCCATCCGCCGCTTGCATGCCGCCGGTATCGAGGTGCTGCTCGACGTGGTCTACAACCATACCTGCGAAGGCAATGAACTGGGCCCCACGCTCTCGTGGCGTGGCATCGACAACGCCAGCTACTACCGCCTGATGCCGGACGATGCGCGGTACTACATCAACGATACCGGCTGCGGCAACACACTCGACCTCGCGCACCCGCGTGTGCTGCAGATGGTGCTCGATTCGCTGCGCTACTGGGTCGAGGTATTTCATGTGGACGGTTTCCGCTTCGACCTCGGCAGTACGCTGGGCCGCGAGGCGCACGGCTTCGATCCGGGCGCGGGCTTTTTCGATGCGCTGCTACAGGATCCTGTACTGGCGCGCGTCAAGTTGATCTCCGAACCGTGGGACCTGGGGCCCGGCGGCTACCAGGTGGGCCGCCATCCGCCGGGCTTCGCCGAATGGAATGACCAGTTCCGCGATACGGCGCGGCGCTTCTGGCGCGGCGACGATCATCAACGCGGCCCGCTCGCAGCACGGCTGGCGGGATCAGCAGACCTGTTCGATCACCGCCACCGCAAACCCTGGGCTTCGCTCAATTTCATTACGGCGCATGATGGTTTCACGCTGGCCGATCTGGTCAGCTACGCGGGCAAGCACAACGAGGCCAACGGCGAAGACAACCGCGATGGCAGCGACGACAACGCCAGTGCCAACTGGAGTCCGGATGGCACTATCGAAGGGCCAACCGAGGATCCGGCGATCCGCGCCACACGCGCCAACGTGCAGCGCGCGCTGCTGACGACGCTGCTTTTGGCACACGGGACGCCGATGCTGACAGCGGGCGATGAATGGGGTCGCACGCAGCTCGGCAACAACAATGCTTATTGCCAGGACAGTCCGCTGTCCTGGCTCGACTGGCACGCGGCCGCTTCACCCGAAGGACGGCACTTGACCGCCTACGTCACGCAGCTGCTGGCGATCCGAGCACGGCTGCAGGCCTACGCAGAGCCGCGCTTTGCCCATGGTCATGTGACGATTGGGCCAGACCTGCCCGATCTGAGCTGGTTCGACTGGCATGGCCCGCTCAATGATGACCAGTGGTCCGATCCAGCCGGACGCACGCTGGTGATGCGGCGCGCCACGCGCACGCCTGGGGGTACGCCGCAGGTGACCTTGCTGTTGCTCAATGCGGGAGAGGAAACGGTCGACTTCCTGCTGCCCGCGCCCGCACTGCCGTGGCGTGTGCTGATCGACAGCAGCCACGGCACCGACGGTGAGGCGGACGGACAGCCGGTTGCCGGACGGCGCGTGGAAGGCCAGCACTATCTGCTCGGCGCACATGCCGCAGCGCTGCTGCTGGCGGAGAGCATGCCGGACGCCCCGGCCAACCCGGAGGAATCGGCGGCATGACACGCACCTGGCACTTCGGCCCGACCCGGCTGAACGATGGCCGCGTGCGCTTCCGGCTGTGGGCGCCGGAGGCAGCAACCCAGGGCCTCGCCGTGCGGCTCGAGCTGCTTGGCATGGGGCCGTTGCCGATGACTGCCCTCGCGGATGGCTGGTATGAGGTGATCACGCCCGCCTGCCCGGAAGCGCGCTATTGGTTCCGCCTCGACGATGGCACGACGCTACCTGACCCGGCTTCGCGCGCGCAGGCTGGCGACGTGCACAGCCCCAGCGTGGTCGTCGATCCGCAACGCTACACATGGCGCCATCCGGGCTGGCGCGGGCGCCCATGGCATGAGGCGATCATCTACGAACTGCACGTCGGCGTGGTCGGCGGCTTCGCGGCCGCCGCCGCGCAGTTACCGCGGCTTGCGCGACTCGGCATCACGGCGGTCGAGCTGATGCCAGTGGCCGAGTTTCCGGGCGCGCGCAACTGGGGCTACGACGGTGTCCTGCCGTTCGCGCCGGAATGCAGTTACGGTCCGCCGGATGCGCTGCGTGCGCTGGTCGATACCGCGCATGGACTCGGGATGATGGTGCTGCTTGATGTGGTGTACAACCACTTCGGGCCGGAGGGCAATGTCTGGCCACAACTGGCAGGTCGCATTTTCCGCGCGGAGCGTCCTACGCCCTGGGGTCCTGCCCTCGACTTTCGCCAACCTGAGGTGCGACGGTTCTTCACCGAAAACGTGTTGTACTGGCTTGAGGCATTCCATTTCGACGGGCTGCGCTTCGATGCCATCCATGCGATGCATGACGACGGCTGGCTGCGCGAGGTCGCACGGGAAGTGCATGACGGCCCGGGGCGCGAGCGGCATGTCCATCTGATCGCGGAAAACGACAACAACGATGCGACACTGCTGCACGATGGCTTCACGGCGCAATGGAACGATGACTTTCACCACGCCCTGCACGTCCTGCTGACCGGCGAGACGCACGGCTACTATGGCGACTACGCCAGTGCGTCAGGCGACACGCGTGGGCCGATTGCACATCTCGCACGCATCCTGGCCGAAGGCTTCGCCTACCAGGGCGACCACTCCATGTATCGAGGCGCGCCGCGCGGCACGGCTAGCACCGGCCTGCCGCCGACGGCCTTTGTCTCCTTCCTGCAGAACCACGATCAGATCGGCAACCGCGCCCATGGCGAACGCCTGTTGCAGCTCGCCAATCCGCAGGCGCTGCGTTGCGCTATCGCGCTGCAATGCCTGGCCCCGCAGATTCCCTTGCTGTTCATGGGTGAGGAGAGCGGTAGCACCACACCATTCAGGTACTTCACCGATCATCCACCGGCCCTCGCCGAAGCGGTGCGCGCTGGCCGACAACGCGAATTCGCCGGCATGGCAGGCTTTGCGGACGATACTGGCGCCGACGGCGAACAGACGACGCTGCCCGATCCCAACACAC
>DATLHT010000105.1:0-2406 GCA_035539795.1 Burkholderiaceae bacterium | reverse complement strand
CTCCAGGATATTGCCTATCTCGACCCGCGCTACGGCGAAACCCAAGGCGCGCGCCGCTATGTATTCCTGTATGAGGGAAACTCCGCCTTCAACCTCATCCAGCGCTGCTACAACCAAGGTGGTAGACATACTTTCGTCATCGGCGCGCGGGTACCTGGCCCCAACGTATTCCTGGACTGCCTCGCTGTAGGCGACAGCAACGACAGTGGTCCGCATCACCGCTGGTCCACCGGCACCCTGTACGACAACACCAAGGGTTACATGCTGCGGGCACAGAACCGGCGGTATAGCGGAACGGGGCACGGTTGGGCGGGCGCACAGCAAATGTTCTGGAACACCGAGCACGACATCTACGTCGTCCAGGCGCCGCCGTTCGCGATGAACTGGAGTGTGGGACAGGTCGGTTCCATCGCCGCGGGCAAGTTCCCGCCAGAGGAGCCGGCCGGCATCGTGCAATCGAAGGGGCAGGTCGTTACGCCACGCAGCCTGTATCTGCAGCAGTTGCGTGATCGCTTGGGCGAACAGGCGGTGGTCAACGTTACCACTGAAGAGCAACGCAACGGACGCATCTGGGATAGCCTGTCAGCTGGTGCGGGGGAGTAGCGCTCGTTTCAAAGAGAGGCCCCTGAAGTAAATGTCCAGTACCGGCCAGAACCGGTCGTTTACCTAAGGCAGGGGCTCATCGGCCCGCCACGGCTTGGCCTGAAAAGGCGGCAATCACCCTCGCATCAACCTTCACCCGGGTTCCATGGGATGATGCGCTGCCCACCGGACGACCGACCATGCAGAAGCTGACGGACCCCCATCTGCTGGACGACATCGCCGAGATTGGTCGCATCCAGGCCGTGCCGCGCATCCTGGAGACCGTAGCCCACATCACGGGCTCGCGCTTCACCGCCATTGCCCGCGTGACCCAGACCACCTGGACCGCGTGCGCCACGTTCGACACCCTGGGGTTTGGGCTTGTTCCGGGTGGCCAACTGGTGCTCGAGACGACCATCTGCGATGAGATCAGGCAGTCGGCGACGTCGGTGGTATTTGCGCATGCGAGCAAGCACCCGGTTTACTCCACGCATCACACGCCGCGGATATACGGGCTCGAGAGTTATGCGTCCGTTCCCATCCATCGGCCGGACGGCAGTTTCTTCGGCACACTCTGTGCGATTGACTCGGCACCGGCCAGCTTCGACGTCGCCCACGTGCAGAGATCCATGGAGCTGCTGGCCGATCTGGTAGGAAGCTACCTCGACAAGGAAGATCGCCTCGAGCGAGCAGAAACTGCGCTCTCCGACGCGCGCCGCGTCGCCGACCTGCGCGACCAGTTCATTGCAGTGCTGGGTCATGACCTGCGCAGCCCTCTGCAGGCCATCAGCATCGCCGCGGATTCGCTGGCATGTGAGTTGAATGCTGAGCGTCAGCAACGAATGCTCGCGCACATCGCCTCAGGCGTTGCCAGAATGGATGGACTGATCAACGACGTGCTTGATTTCGCCAGGGGGCGCCTGGGTGGCGGCATTCCCATCGCGCTGCAGCTGACCAGCACGTTGAAAGAAGACCTGAAAAAGGTTGTGGAAGAGGTGGCCATTGCCACTGGCCGTCAGGACATCAAGGTATGCATACAGGTAGAAGGCGGGGTGGTCTGCGACCCGAGCAGATTGGCACAGCTCCTGGCCAACCTGCTCACCAATGCAGCCGTACACGGAGAGCGCTCGTCTCCAATCTCCCTGACCGTCAACGCCGCGCCCGAAGTGTTTACGCTCGAAGTACACAACGACGGGCACATTCCATCAGAGAGGATGGACGCCATATTCAGTCCGTTCTCTCGCGAGAAGAGTGAGCAGCCACGGCCCGGCCTCGGCCTCGGCATCTACATTGCGTCGGAGATTGCGCGCGCTCATGGCGGCACGCTGGAGGTGGAGTCCAGCGCAGCCACCGGCACCTTGTTCACGTTCAAGATGCCGCGGTTGGAGCTTGCGTAGCGAAGCACGTCTCGCTGCGCTATGCCTCAGCCACATCCTCAGCCTTCAACGTCCCTCACTTGCTGGCGTGGCGTGCGTCTTTCTCATCGTCGTCCTTCGCAGCGGCGCGACTCTGCGCGAACTCCGGGAACGTTTCCTCGATCGAGTCCTTGTCCGGCAGCACGTAGAACACGCCGCCCTTCTCGAACGTGGAATGCACGATCTGCTCGTAGAACCCGGGTGAGACGTTGATGCAGCCGTGGGTGACGCGGTTGTCGTCCGGCGTGGCCGATGCCAGTCGTTCGCTGCGCTTCTCTTTCGGGGTGCCGGGTGGGAGCGGATGCATGGACACGGCGGAATCGTAGTCCACCCACAGCACGCGTCCGGCGTCCTCGGACGGGCCGTAGCCACCAATGAAACGGCCGGCCGGGGTAGTGCGGTCGTGGCC
>DATLHT010000104.1:0-4392 GCA_035539795.1 Burkholderiaceae bacterium | reverse complement strand
TGCCACGCCTGCCCTGCCATCCCTGCCCTCTTTTTTCAAAGCCTCTGCCACGATGCCGATTTCCGAAGCCATCCCCTCCGGTACGCTCGCCTTCTACAGTGCCTTCGACGACTTTGAAACGTGGAAGCGTGCGCTGCAGGCCCAGTTGCCGAACCTGAAGGTCATCCACTCCAGCGAAATCACCGAGCCGGCTGACATTCATTACGTACTCGCCTGGAAACCGCCAGAGAACTTCTTTGCCGGCATGACCAACCTGCGCCTGATCATCAATCTCGGTGCGGGCGTCGATTCGCTGGTCAAGCGTCAGGACCTGCCACAAGGCATTCCGATCACGCGCCTCACCGATCCGCAGATGTCGCGCATGATGGCCGGCTACGTGTTGTTTGCCGTGCTGCGTCATGCCCGCGACATCCCGTACTTCGAGCAGGCGCAACAACGCGGAGAATGGGCTTATCGCCATCCGCGCTCGCCGGAAGACACGCGTGTCGCCGTGCTCGGACTCGGCCAGCTGGGTGCGAAAGCGGCCCATGAGCTGCAGCGTCAGGGATTCAAGGTGCTTGGCTGGTCGCGCAGCCCGGCACAGATCGAGGGTGTGGAATGCCATGCCGGGCTGGAGACGCTGGACACGGTGCTCGAACAAGCCGATATCCTCGTCGTGATGCTGCCGCTCACGCCGCAGACGACCGGCATCCTCGATCGCAGGCGGCTCGAACGGCTGCCACGTGGCGCGGTGCTCATCAATGTGGCGCGCGGGGCACTGGTCGATCAGGCAGCGCTCACAGATTTGCTCCAGAACGGCCACCTCGGGGGCGCCACGCTCGACGTGTTCGAACGTGAGCCGTTGCCTGCCGGGGACCCGCTGTGGAGCATGCCGAATGTGCTGATCACGCCCCACCTGGCTTCGGTGGCGATTCCGTCATCGGCGGCCACACAGATCGCTGAAAACATCATGCGTGTTTCGGCCGGCGAAGCGCCGGAAAACATCATCGACCCGGCACGCGGGTATTGAATCAGGCAGGAATCAGGCAGGGACCAGCTGGAAGTCAGGCAGCGACCGGCGCAATGCCGGTCGTGTGAGTTGGATACGCGCCGCAGCCGGGAAATCAGGCTGCGGCGCTTGTTGCTTGGGTGTCAGACGGCTGCTTCGTCCTGCTCGCCAGTACGGATGCGGATCACGCGTTCGATATCCGTAACGAAGATCTTGCCGTCACCGATCTTGCCGGTATGCGCGGCCTTCACCACCGCGTCGATGACCGACTCGCACTGGTTTTCCGCGACCACGACTTCGATCTTGATCTTCGGCAGGAAGTCGACCACATACTCCGCGCCGCGGTACAGCTCGGTATGACCCTTCTGGCGTCCGAACCCTTTCACCTCGGTCACGGTGAGACCTGTCACGCCGACATCGGCGAGCGCCTCGCGTACTTCGTCCAGCTTGAAGGGTTTAATGATGGCGGTGATTTGCTTCATAACGCGTCCTGGAATCTAGATTGGGAAATGCCCGTCGCTGGCCGCGCGCCAGACGGCGCAGACACGCCTCACGACACGGCAGGGATACGCCATGATTCTACCTGTAACCGGTGGAATTGCCAGCATTGGCGCTGCATTTCACGCAGGTGACAGGCGCGGTCATTGGCTTTCCGGTACCATCGGAGCATCCTTTTCCTGACCCCTGCATTTCCATCCCAATCCGCACATGCAGCAGTCCCGACCGTCGCCGCATACCACCCCGACCGCCGCCGATGTACCGGAGCAAACCGGTGAATGCACAGCGGAAAAAACAGCAGACGACATGGCAAACGACACCGCCGAGGCAAGGCTCGCAGATCACCCGACGGAACGGTTGCGCATCGTCCCGGATCTCGCCGAGATCGATGCTGGTGCCTGGGATGATCTCATTGCACGCAGCACGCAGCCGACGCCCTTCCTGAAGCACGCTTTCCTGCATGCGCTGCACGCCACCGGTTGCGCCGCACCGGATAGTGGCTGGACACCGCAGTTCCTCACGCTGTGGCGTGCAGCGGATGCCGGCGATACGGAATGTTCAGTGCTCGCCGGTGCAGTACCGCTGTACGCCAAGATGCACTCCTACGGCGAGTACGTCTTCGATTGGGCGTGGGCCAATGCCTATGCCGACCACGGCCTGGCGTATTACCCCAAGCTGCTCGCGGCAGTACCCTTCACGCCAGTGGAAGGCAGCCGCCTGATCGCGGCTGATACGACCGCACAGGCACGTCTGCTAGAAACCCTGCTCGCTACCGCACAGCGCAGCGGCATGTCATCGCTGCATCTGCTGTATCCGCCGCCCGCCGAAGCCGAACGCATGGCGCAGGCCGGCATGCTGATGCGCCAGGGCGTGCAGTTTCACTGGACCAATCCGGGCTACGCGGATTTCGATGCGTTTCTGGCCTCGCTCGAACAGAAGAAGCGCAAGAACATCCGCGCCGAACGCCGCAAGGTCCGCGAGGCGGGGATCACGTTCCGTCATCTGCCCGGCACGACCATCAGCGACGGTGACTGGATCTTCTTCGAACGCTGCTACCGGCAGACCTACCGCGAGCATCATTCCACGCCCTATCTCAACCTCGCATTCTTCCAGCAGATCGGCGCCACCATGCCGGAACACCTGCACATGGTCATGGCACAGCGCGAGGGTCGGGACATCGCGGCCTCGCTGCTCGTCGTCGATCATGATGCGGAGCGCAGCACACTGTATGGGCGCTACTGGGGTGCGCTCGAACATCATCCGTGCCTGCATTTTGAAACCGCGTACTACCAGCCGCTGGAATTCTGCATTACCAATGGCATCCGCACTTTCGAAGGCGGCGCACAGGGCGAGCACAAGATGGCGCGCGGCTTCCTGCCTGTGACGACGCACTCGGCGCACTGGCTTGCGCACCCGGACTTTGCCGATGCGGTCGAGCGCTTTCTCGCGCGCGAGCGGCCGGGCGTCACAGCCTATGTCGATGAGTTGAACGAGCGCTCGCCGTTCCGGAGCAGCTAGACGCGGGGACATGCCCGGGTTGATGGGCCTGCGCCCGCCAGTCGCTTGCCCGACTGGCGATGGCGCATGCAGGGGAATTACTCTTTGTAGTTCTTCACGCCGTCGGCGATTTCCTTGTGAGCCTCTTCAATACCGGCCCAGCCTTCCACCTTCACCCACTTGCCAGCTTCGAGGGCCTTGTAGTTCTCGAAGAAATGCTTGATCTGGTCAAGCAGGTTCTGCGACACATCCGACAGTCCGGTCATATTCGCGGTCGCCGGGCTCAGCTTGTTGATCGGCACGACGATGAGCTTGGCGTCCTCGCCGCTCTCGTCGGTCATCTTCAGCATGCCGAGTGCACGGCAGCGCACCACGCAACCCGGAATCAGCGGGAACGGCGTGAGCACCAGCGCATCGACCGGATCGCCGTCACCCGCCAGGGTCTTGGGGATGAAGCCGTAGTTGGCGGGATAACGCATGCCGGTGCCGATGAAACGGTCCACCACCAGCATGCCGGTTTCCTTGTCGGCTTCGTATTTGACGGGATCGCTCTGTGCGGAAATTTCGATGATGACGTTGAAGTCGTTGGGGATGTCCTTGCCCGCCGATACGAGGTTGAAGCTCATGCAGTTCTCCAGAAGCCGTTTTGAGGATGGCGAATTATAGCTTTTTCGGGCTTGCGCGAAGCTGACATCGGTGCTTGATGCGCCGCCTGGGGCACATCCGCTGCCGTGCAGCGCCGGTCGTGCCGCAATTGTGGGTGATAATGGCGGGACGTTTTACAGGAAGCTCGCATGCAGGCCCAGCACTTCATTGGCAACCGGTGGGTGTCGCCCGACTCCGGCTTGCGCATCAAGATGTTCGATCCCTCTGACGGTCAGCCGTTTGCGGAAATCGCCCGTGGCAACACCACGGATATCAATGTCGCTGTCAACGCAGCCCGCAAGGCCTTCGATACCGTCTGGTCCCCGCTCACGCCGCTGGCCCGTGCACGCGCACTCACGCGCATGGCGCACGTGCTCTCGGCCCACGAGGCCGAACTGACAGCGCTCGAGTCGCGCGATACCGGCAAGCCCGTGGCCCAGGCGCGACGCGACGTGCGTGGACTGATCCGCTATTTCGAGTTCTACGCCGGCGCGGCCGACAAGCTGCACGGCGCCACGCTGCCCAGCGCACCGGGCCGCACGGTGATGACGGTGCGCGAGCCGCATGGCGTCACCGGGCATATCCTGCCGTGGAACTACCCTTTGCAGATTTTCGGTCGCAGCGTGGCCGCGGCGCTGGCCGCAGGCAACTGCTGCGTGGTCAAGCCGGCGGAGGATGCCTGCCTGTCGCTGTTGCGCGTCGCCGAGTTGTGCGCGGAGGCCGAACTGCCAGAAGGCGTGCTGAATATTGTCACCGGTTACGGG
>DATLHT010000103.1:0-3857 GCA_035539795.1 Burkholderiaceae bacterium | reverse complement strand
GCATATATGAGGGTAATAAAGGCCGGCGTCTTGGCGCGGCGGCCTCCCTCATTATATCGCTTTGTCGCCTTTCACCGCGAACCGCCTGGTGCGGGGCTGGCGCCAGCCGTGGGGCGTCGATCGTCGGCTGTGTCTCTCAGGTATGGCGTCAGGACGCCAAGGCGACCGGCGTCGGCTGGGTCGTGGCGCAGGGTGCACTGTCCACGAGCTCGAGCCGGTAGCCGTAGCTGTACACCGGGAACAGGCGGAAACCGTTGTCCGGCCGCAATTCCAGCTTGGTCCGGATGCGCGAGATATGCGTGTCCATGGTGCGCGACGGGATGTCGTGGTCGCGTCCCCAGATGATCTCGTGCAGGTAGGAGCGCGACAGCGGGCGCGAGATGTTGCGAAACAAGATCAGCGCGAGCTCGAATTCCTTCTGGGTGAGGCTGACGGTATCGCCGCGGAACGTCACGCTGTTGCGGCGGGCATCGAAGGTATAGCCGGCCAGCACCTCCGGTACCAATGCGGCTGGCTTGGTAGCTGGATAAGCCCGCCGCGCCAGTGCTTCGACGCGCGCGATCAGCTCCGCCTGCCGCAGCGGCTTGACCATGTAATCGTCCGCCCCATAGCCCAGCGCCTCGACGATGTCACTTTCTGTCGCCCGGCTGGTCATGAAGACTACCGGCAGGGTAGGTGAGACATTCTGCCGGACCCAGCGCAGCACGCTGAGGCCATCGACATCGGGCAACCCCCAGTCGAGGAACAGCAGGTCATAGGTCTCGCGCCGAATACGCTGCATCAACTCGCGCCCCCGTGAAAAGCAGAAGCAGCTGTGCCCCTGGCGGGCCAGGAGCTGGCTGACAAACTGCGCCTGTGAAAACTCATCTTCCAGAATTGCGATGCGCATACGTCGATCCTAGCGAATGAAGTTGAGGTCCGTCGCATTATATCGGTGCGATTAATCGCGGCAAGGGAAATGGATAATCGAAATGAAAAATCGTTGAAAATACGTTTAATACATTTTTTTGAGGTTTTTCTATTTACATATTCAGGTTTTGATAAGTATGAAATCTCATTGCTGAGCATGGTGTTGCGCTTGTTTGCGGGAGTGCACTTATGGTGGAGATAATCGAGGAAAGATCGAGCTGTGCAGTGTAAGAAAGGACTTGGCGCTGTGCGCTAATTTGATATCCTCTGCATCGCCATGCAGAAAGAAAATGTCCGATTGGACAAGGCGAATGTAAAACTCAAGATCAGGCCGCTGTGCCGTGGAGGGGAAGAATGGGGTGGCTTGGGACAGTATTTGTCGGAATGGTGGTCGGCCTAGCTGGTCGTGCGACGCACCCCGCGAGAACCGCAATCGGCTGGGGCATGGCCGCGTTGCTGGGTGGCGGTGCCGCCTTGCTGGCCAAGTACGTGGGCCAGGCAGTGGGGCTATATGCCGAAGGCGAAATGGCCGGGTGGCTTGCGGCCATTGTCGCCCCGGCCTTGACGGTGCTGGTCTATGGCATGTTTGGCGGACGCCGTCGGTAGTGAGTCCCGCGGACAGGGCTTGGATTCGGGGGGCGTTTGACCAGCCGTGCGAGCGGCCTCAGTCCCATTCCGGAGCGAGTCCGGGCGGGTTGACCTCACGGCCATTGCGTTCCAGGGCATTGATCCGTTCCATTTCGGCTGGCGTGAGGCGCAATCGCTGCGCCAGCAGGTTGCTCGCCAGATTGTCGCGTCGGGTCGAGGACGGAATGACCGCATAACCCTGTTGGAGCGCCCACGCCAGCGCGATCTGGGCCGGCGTGGCTTGCCGCTGCGCGGCGATTTCCACGAGAACCGGGTCATTCAGCACCTTGCCGTAGGCCAGGGTCATATACGACGTGACCTGGATATTCTCGGCCGCCAGATACGCGACCAGCTTCCGGTTCTGCAGGTAAGGGCTGAGTTCGACCTGGTTGGTGGCGATGACCCCGGGGCCGACCGCTGCGATAGCCTGCCGGGTCAGCTCGATATTGAAGTTCGAAATACCGATGCGGCGGGTCAGTCCCTCGTCCCGCGTCGCGGCGAGCGCCTGCATGTAGTCGGTCAGCGGAACCCCATGGGCGAGCGCTGGCCAGTGGATCAGCGTCAAGTCGACGTAATCGGTGCGTAGCCGTGTCAGGCTGTCTCGCAGGCTGTGTGCCAGCTTGTCCGGATGATAGTGATCGACCCAGATCTTGGTCGTAAGGTGCAGTGAGTCGCGGGCCGTGCCGGCCTCTGCGATGGCCTGGCCGATCTCGGCCTCATTGCCATAGATCTGTGCGGTGTCGATGGCGCGGTAGCCCAGATCCAGGGCGGCGTGCACGGAATCGATGACGGCCTGCCCCTGGAGGCGGAAGGTGCCGAGGCCAAAGGCCGGCACGGTGTGTTTGGTTGAAAAATTCATCGTTGGTACTCGATCATGTAGATTGAACAAGAAAATGGCATGCGGGCAAGGTGGCGGCCTCGAGGTGATGGATCGCACCGCTTCCCGCCACTGCGACATCCCTGATATGCCTATGCGCAGGCCGCCGGGGCCTGGCGGCGCTGCCGCATGGACTGGAGCAGGACCAGCGCCAGTCCAGACGCGGCGATCAGCGCACCGACCACCGGTACCGCGCCGTAACCCAGGCCCGCCGACAGCGCCGCCCCGCCGGCTGCCGCGCCGAGGGCGTTCCCCAGGTTGAAGGCACCGACATTGACCGACGATGCCAGGCCAGGCGCTTCCGCCGCGGCACGCATCACCTGCATCTGCAGCGGCGGAACGATGGCAAAGGTGCCGATGCCCCAGAGCAGCAGTCCCGCCGCGGCACCGGTGTGCGTGGTCGCCAGGAACGGAAATGCCAGCATCACGACCATCAGCAGCGCCAGAAAGCCGATCAGCGTGCCTTCCAGCGAGCGGTCCGCGAGCCGGCCGCCGGCCGCGTTGCCGATCGAGAAGCCGATGCCGATCAATACCAGCATGGCTGTGATGAAGGCCGGCGAAGCGCCCGTCAGTGTCGTCAGCGTCGGGGTGATGTAGGTGTACAGCGTGAACATCGCCCCGGACCCCAGCACCGTTGCGGCCATGGCAGCGAGCACCACGGGCCGTGTCAGCACCGCCAGCTCGCGTCGCACGTCCGGCATGCGGCCGGCCGCACCGCGCGGAATGGCTGCCCAGAGGCCAAGCATGGCGACCAGTCCGAGGCCCGCCGTGGCGGCGAACGACATGCGCCAGCCGATGATCTGCCCCAGCCAGGTCGCCGCCGGTACGCCGGTCACATTTGCCAGTGTCAGCCCCATGAACATCGTTGCCACGGCACTCGCCTGCCGCTCGCGCGGCACTAGGCTGGCGGCGACCAGCGAACCGAGGCCGAAGAATGCGCCATGATTCAGGCTTGTCACCAACCGCGCCAGCAGCAGGGTGGTGTAGCTGGGTGCCAGCGCGGACAGCAGGTTGCCGGCCACGAAGATGCTCATCAGGGCGATCAGCGCCGTGCGGCGCGGCCACCGCGCGAGCACGAGCGTCATCAGTGGGGCACCGATCATCACGCCGAGGGCGTAGGCGCTGATCAGCATGCCGGCGCTGGGAATCGACACGTTGACACCTTCGGCGATCGACGGCAGCAAGCCCATCGGCGCGAATTCCGTGGTGCCGATGCCAAATGCGCCGATGGCCAGTGCCAGGAGCGGGAAGGTCGCCTTGCCGGACGGCGCATCGGGCGCCCGGGACGGAGGGGAGGTGGGAGTCATGGGATTCCTGCGGTCATTTGTCTGGTGAGTTCCTGCTTTCCAGAGCCAGGAACGATGGACCGCAGTATGCGCGCTTTACTTTTGCTTAAAAAGTCGCATATAAAGGAAAAATTATTGATAAATTATCAACAATGAAA
>DATLHT010000102.1:0-3421 GCA_035539795.1 Burkholderiaceae bacterium | reverse complement strand
GCCATACAGGCCGCAGCTGAGCGCGCGCTCGGCGGACAGTCGCTCATCCTGTTTCCGCGCGCGCTCAGCTGCGGCCTGTATGGCCATGTGATGGACCTCTGCAACCAGGCCGGCGTCGTGCCGCACGTCGCCCAGGAGGCGCGCGAAGGCGCGACCATCATCGGCCTCGTCGCCGCGGGCGTCGGCATCTCGGTGCTGCCCGAAGCCTATGCGCGCCTGCAGACCGTGGGCGTGCATTACGCCCCGCTCGAATCCACCGCCGCGCACAGCCAGCTCTACGTGGCGCACCGCAACGACGAACCTTCGCTGCTGACGCGGCGCTTTGTGGAACTCGCCGAGCAGTTAGCGCGCGACACCCCGGAGGCAAACGCTCCTGCGCCGACCGGCAAGCGGGCAGGCAGACATGCGGCTGCACCTGCCGTCGCCGAACCGGCTGCATAGGGCCGCTCATCCGGCCCACACGCGGCCCCGCCCCCGCCACATCGCGCTGCAACATCCGGACGGGAACCAGTCCCGCTCCCGCGCAATCCAACCGCTGTTTGCCAGCCACGTACGGGCACACCAGATCACCCGGATCATCACGATCACAAGGACCGCCATGACCCACGACGAAATCCGCGCCACCGTTACCCTCTGCCTGCTCGCCGCCTACGCCGACGGCGACAAGCACGACCGCGAACGCGAGCAGATCAAACAGGTGGCCGAAGGCCTTGCGCAGGACCAGCAGATCAACCTGCCCGGCCTGTACCAGGACGTGCTGTTACGCCGTGTCACCCTCGATACCGTGCTGCCGCGCCTCACCAGCCCCGAAGCCCGCCAGCTCGCCTATGAAATGGCCGTGTGCGTGTGCGATGCCGACGGCCACACCAGCGCCGCCGAACAAGCGTTTCTGAGCAAGCTGCGCCAGGCGCTCGGCCAGCCATCCGGCACGGCCGCAACCACAGCCGGCACCGCCACAGCAGCCACCCTGGCAAACAGCGACTTCGCCATCCAGGCCGAAGCCATTGCCGACGCACCGCTCGATGTCGACAGCGCCCCCGTCATCGTCGAACCTGCGCCCGCCCCGCTCGCCGGCCAGCCCGCGCCGCACCCCAGCGCCGTCGACGCCCTGCCCACCGACGCCATGCGCCGCCCGAGCAAACTCACCACCGCCGAGATGGACCGGAAGATCCTCAACGCCTCCATCATGAACGGCGCCATCGAACTGCTGCCGGAAAACCTCTCCACCCTCGCCATCATTCCGCTGCAGATGCGCCTCGTCTACCAGATCGGCCAGAACTACGGTTACGACCTCGATCGCGGCCACATCAAAGACCTGCTCGCCGCCCTCGGCGTCGGCCTCACCTCGCAATACCTCGAACAGGCCGGCCGCAAGCTGCTCGGCAGCCTCCTCGGCAAAGCCGGCAAAGGCATGCTCGGCGGCCTCGGCAAACAGGCTGTCAGCAGCGGCATGAGCTTCGCCTCCACCTACGCCCTCGGCCATGTCGCCAACCAGTACTACGCCGGCGGCCGCACGCTCAGCATGCAGATGCTGCGCGATGCGTACGAGCATGTGATGCGGGACGGGAAGCAGATGCAAGTGAGGTATCTGCCGCAGATGGAGGAGACGGCGCGAGGGTTGAATACGGCGCGGATCATGGAGATGGTCAGGGGACGCTAAGCCATCCATCGAGACCGGACGCACGCATGACCAACTGCGACCGGTGTCAACCTCACACCTCCATTCAGCCCGCCGAATCGCCTGATCCGGCGGGCGATTCGATCACGTCCCCACGCCTGAAAGAGCAGGCGCGCCGGGCACTCGGCCCACGCGCCGAGGCCTGCTCGCGCATGTCACTTGCCGCGCGCGCCTGGACAGTTCGCGTACTTACCGTTACAATGACCGACTTTACACGGTGATCGACGGCTGAAGCCAGCTTGTTTGATCACTCATCAACAGGCCGCGCACAGCGGCCCGGCATTTTTGCCGAAACACTCAAACCCGGTCGTTTTAGGCCGCGGAACAATTTAGCCAGCCTACCCGGCTGGTTCATCGCCAGACCACATCAGGGCCCCGGCCCTTGTTCATCCATTGTGGTCGCGCGGCACCTATGTGCTGTGTCCTGATGCTGCTCGACCTTGCGCGGACGATCCCGCCCAGGCCGCGCAGGCGTTCGTGCGCGCGCTTCGCCCGACAAGTGTTTCGGTACGCCAATGGGATAGTTGCCGCCCATCGCGTCCTGCGGAAACGGTATGGGCGCAGCCGAACACCGCTGCGAAGGAGTGAGAGTCCCCCATGCAAGAAACAGAGTTCTTCAAGTTATCCGGCACGACCGCCATTCTTCTATTGCTCGGCTTCTACGGCGCCACCTTCCTGATGTCGCTGATGATCGGCAAGCGCAACGAAAACGTCGACGGCTACATGACGTCGAACAACGCGGTTGGTTTCGGCCTGTCCGCCGCCAGCATGATCGCCACCTGGATCTGGGCAGCCTCGTTCTATGCCAGCGCCACCTCGGGATTCAAATACGGTTTGTCAGGCCCGATCCACTACGGACTCTGGGGGGCACTGATGATCCTGTTCATCTACCCGTTCGGCAAGCGGTTCCGCCAGCTTGCGCCCAAAGCCCACACCCTCGGTGAAATCATTCACGCGCGCCATGGCACCTCGAGCCAGATGATCATGGCCGTGTCCAACATCATCGGCAGCTGCATCAGCCTCATGGTGAACTTTACGGCCGCAGGCGCGCTGGTTTCCATCCTGAGCCCCATGACCTTCACGCAAGGCGTGCTGATCACAGGTCTGGGTGTGCTGTCGTACACCTTCTGGTCAGGCTTCCGCGCATCCGTCATGACCGACTTCGCACAACTGACCGCCATGATCCTGTCCGCCGTGATCATCATTCCGCTGATCTTTTTCAACGCGGGCGGCACCAGCATGCTCGAAGCCAATATGTGGCGGCTCTCCAGCGAGCAGGCCAGCTTCTACTCCACCCAGGCCATCCTCGAACAGGGGGCGCCCTACTTCGTGGCCGTACTGGCCTACGCCATCGGCAACCAGACAATTGCACAGCGCCTCTTCGCCGTACGCGAAGACCTGATCAAGCCGACGTTCCTCACCGCCACCCTCGGCTACGGCGCCGTTGTCATCGGCCTCGGCATGCTTGGCTTGCTCGCTTTGTTCGTCGGCCTGGAGCCCGTTGACGGCAACATGAACAACATCATCCCGCAAATGGCATCGGCCTATCTGCCGCCCCTCGGGATCGCACTGTTCTTCATCCTGGTGGTCGGCTCGCTGTCGTCGACGGCCGACTCGGACTTGTCCGCGCTCTCGGCCATCGTCATGACCGACATCTATGCCAAGAACATGGCCGGCGGGAAACCCAACCCGCGCCGTATGCTCTGGCTGGGCCGCGCCACCATGATCATCGCCACCATGATC
>DATLHT010000101.1:0-11915 GCA_035539795.1 Burkholderiaceae bacterium | reverse complement strand
TATTCTGGGCTACAACACGGCACCGCTGGTGTCGGTGGACTTCAACCACAACCCGGCCTCGTCGACGTTCGATGCGACGCTGACGAAGGTGCAGGGCAACCTGGTGAAGGTCTCGAGCTGGTACGACAACGAGTGGGGGTTCTCCAACCGCATGCTCGATACGACCGTGGCCCTGATGGCCGCCAAGTAAATCAACACGACAGGAGGAGCGCTGCGGGCATCTGCGGCATCCTCCCGCATCGGCCGGCGCCTATCCCTTGCGGAAACGGGCCGGCGATGCGTCGCCTCAGCAGTCGGGCGGTAACCCGCCCCACGTAATTCCCGGATCACCCATAGGATGTTTGAGACCCCGCGAAAGCAGGGTATTTGGCCCAATGCCGGGGAATTGTTGTCTGAAAGCTGCGAAAAACTGCAAAAATGAGGCCTGCAGAGAGTCAAATGATTTCCCAAGATCGTGAACAAGAGTAATCTTTTCGAGTAAACGCTCGGGCGCCCGCAAATCCGCTTCTGTCCCGGCTGATTTACTCGTACACTCGTTTTGAATGATCCGGATGTCGCAGGGGCCGCCGATCATAGTGGATTGGCGTCGTTTGAAACGACTGGGAATACGCGTACATGATGACCAATAATGTGGACACCAAGCTCCTTGGTATTTTCATGGAGCTGCTCAGTAAGCAGAACGCCACCTATGTGGCGGAGAAGCTGCATATCACCGGCCCGGCGGTGTCGCATTCGCTCAACCGTTTGCGCGAGATCTTCGGCGATCCGCTGTTCATTCGCGTCCCGCATGGTCTGACGCCGACGCCACGTGCCCTCGAACTGGGGCCCAAGATCCGCGATATCCTGATGCTGTGGGCATCGATCAACGACGGTGACACGGGTACTTTCGATCCAGCAGAAGTCTCGGGCGCGCTTAGCTTCGGTTTTTCCCCGCTGCTCGGCGACGCCATCTTCAATACTTTTGTGCTGCGCCTGAAGCAGCTGGCGCCGAATCTGCAAATTCGCCTGGCCGAATCGGTCTGCTGGGATACCGACATGGCTGCCATGCGCGCCAATGAGCTGGATCTCGTCTTCTCCCCATTTCCGACCCGCCAGCAGGAAATCGTCGAGGAGCCGGTCACCTCATTCAATATGTGGGTGTGCGCACGCAATGGTCACCCCGAGATCCGCACCGGTTGCACGCTCGAGCAGTACATGCACTACGAGCACATCTTCTTGGCGCAGGGCAGCGGTTCAGGCTCGGGTCGACAAGCGGCCAGCATGTCGCTGATTCCGCTTGACTACGCCCTGCAGCAGCGCGGCCTGAAGCGCAATGCGACCATGACGGTCCATTCCTGGCGGGCACAGGCGGAGATCGCCGCCCAGACGGACATGATCTTCACGGTGAACTCGCTGACCAAGGATCTGGTCTGCCAAGCGTATGACCTGAATGCGTTCCCTCTGCCGCCGGAGCTGGAAACAGTGCTGGGTCTCAATATGTACTGGCATCGCAGCCGCAGCGGCAATCCGCTGGTGCTGTGGGCACGCAATGTGTTCCGTGAAGTGGTGGGCGAGTACCTCGGCGTGCAGTTGGCCATTCGCCAGGTGGTGGACGGCACGGACGAAGGCTCGGCCGATGTGATGGCCGAAGCCGAAGGCGAGGCGATTGATGCGCAGTCTTCTGGGCGCTAAGACGCCTCAGGACGGACACACCGCTGGTCAGCGATTCCGATGAGCCGGGGCGCACAAGCCCACATAGTAAAAAAGCCGCCTTCGGGCGGCTTTCTCGTGAGCGTTGCCTGATTATGTTGTCCGACGCGGTGGCGTTACTGGCCGGCTGGGGCAATCCTGCTTGGTACAGTTGCCATACAGGGACAGGGCATGTTCCTGCAGCACGAAACCACGGGCCTTTGCGACAGCCTGCTGGCGCTGCTCGATTTCCGCGTCGTAGAATTCTTCTACCTTGCCGCAGTCGAGACACACCAGGTGATCGTGGTGCTTGCCTTCGTTCAGTTCGAAAATCGCCTTGCCCGATTCGAAGTTGTTGCGCGACAGCAGGCCAGCCTGCTCGAATTGCGTGAGGACACGGTAGACCGTCGCCAGTCCGATGTCCATGTTGTCGGCCAGCAGGATACGATAAACGTCTTCTGCGCTCAGATGACGTTCTTCGCTGGTTTGAAAAATTTCAAGAATCTTCAGCCGAGGCATGGTTGCCTTGAGGCCGATGTTCTTGAGTTCTGCCGGACTCGGCATGCGCAGAGACTCCCTAGAGTACAATGATCGAATACTGCAATCATAAGCGTTTTGCAGGCAAATGTCGCCTGTTGGCATCCCGCCCGGCAGGTCAGGCAGAGCGCCTGTCGCCAGCTCAACCTTGAACAGGGCCCAATCGTTCATGACCGCTTCATCGAGAAAGCATCGTCCGACTTTTGCCGCCGCAGCGCGGCTGATCCTGGCCGGCGGGGCATGTGCCCTGCTGCTGGGCGCATGCTCTACCTACAACAGCACCTCGCGCAGCATCGCGTCTTCCATTACGCCGTATCGCATCGACATCGTGCAGGGCAATTTCGTGTCACGCGAAGCCGTGTCACAGCTGCGCGAAGGCATGACGCGCGAGCAGGTTCGCTTCCTGCTGGGCACGCCGCTGCTAAATGATGTGTTCCACGCCAACCAGTGGGACTACGTCTTCGCATTCCGCCGCGGCTCCTCCGAGGTGGTGCAACAGCGCCGCTATACGGTGCATTTCGATGGCGACCGGCTCGTGAAGTTTGGCGGCGACGAACTGCCTTCCGAGTACGAACTGATTGCCGAGATCGATGGCATCAAGCGTGACCCGGACAAGCTCAAGACGCGTCAGGCCGCACCTGCTGCAGATACCCCGGCCGCTGAGGCACCCGCTGCCGTTGCGACGCCGGTGACCGAGTCCGCGCCTGTACCTGCAGCACCGCTGGCCGATGGAGCTTCCGTAGCACCGGCCGCGCCCGCCAACTGATTTCTCTTTATTTTGTCGTGCCGTACATGAAAATCGCTATTGCAGGTGCCTCCGGACGCATGGGCCGGATGCTCGTCGAATCCGTGCTTTCCACGCCCGATGCCACGCTCGCTGGCGCCCTCGATATTCCGGGTAGCCCGGCGCTGGGTCAGGATGCCGCTGCGTTTCTCGGGCAGCCATCCGGCGTGCTGGTGACCGATGACGTGCGTGCTGCCCTGTCGGGCGCCGACGTACTGATCGACTTTACGCGCCCCGAAGGCACGCTTGCCCACCTTGCCGTGGCCCGCGAGCTCGGCGTGCGCATGGTGATCGGCACCACCGGTTTCGACGATGGCCAGAAAGCGGCGCTCAGGCAGGCAGCGGAGACGATTCCCGTCGTGTTCGCGCCGAACATGAGCGTGGGCGTGAATGCCACCTTCAAGCTGCTCGAAGTGGCAGCCAAAATCCTCAACTCCGGCTATGACATCGAAGTGATCGAGGCGCACCATCGTCACAAGGTCGATGCGCCGTCGGGTACCGCGCTGCGCATGGGCGAGGTCATCGCCGAGGCGCTCGGCAAGGACCTCAAGGATTGCGCCGTTTATGCGCGCGAGGGCCACACCGGTGAGCGCCAGGAAGGCACGATCGGCTTCGCCACCATCCGCGGCGGTGATATCGTGGGCGATCACACGGTGATGTTCGCCGGCATTGGTGAACGCATCGAGATCACGCACAAATCGTCGAGCCGCGTCTCGTACGCGCAGGGCTCGGTGCGGGCGGCACGCTTTCTGATGGACAAGCCGGCCGGCCTCTACGACATGCAGGATGTGCTCGGCCTGAAGTGACTCGGCCGGTGCCGCCTCGGGGTGACATAGCGTAGTCTTGCGGGAGCGATTCTGTTCTACCTTCGCCTCCGCTGTGATCGTGATTGCTGCTCTGCGTGATGCTCGCCGCACGCATCGCCAGAGCACGCCGTCCCGGCGGAGACCCGCACCGCGCGCAGTATCGAGTTTTGCCGTGCCCGGCCGCATCGCCGGGGCTTGCCGCAACGGTATAATCTCCCTTTTCCCCAATTCGCGCCGCGCTCCGTGTTGCGGCCCTTCCGGACGTCCATCGCCGTCGCCATGCAAGAGAAATATTTTCCCACCGAAGTTGAAGCCGCTGCGCGTTCGCACTGGCAATCCCAGGACGCCTACCGCGCCGTTGAACATCGCGTCGGCAAGGATGGCAAAGAGCAGTCCAAGTTCTACGCCTGCTCGATGCTGCCGTATCCTTCGGGCAAGCTGCACATGGGCCATGTGCGCAACTACACCATCAACGATGTCATGGTGCGCTACCTGCGCATGAACGGCCACAACGTGTTGATGCCAATGGGCTGGGACGCTTTCGGCATGCCAGCGGAAAATGCCGCGCTCAACAACGGTGTGGCGCCGGCCGCCTGGACCTACGACAACATCGCCTACATGAAGAAGCAGATGCAGTCGATGGGTCTGGCCATCGACTGGTCGCGCGAAGTGGCGACGTGCAGCCCCGATTACTACAAGTGGAACCAGTGGCTGTTCCTCAAGATGCTGGAAAAGGGCATCGCCTACCGTAAGACCGGCACCGTCAACTGGGATCCGGTTGACCAGACCGTGCTCGCCAACGAGCAGGTCATCGACGGACGTGGCTGGCGTTCGGGCGCGATCGTGGAAAAGCGCGACATTCCGATGTACTACCTCCGCATTACGGACTATGCGGAGGAACTGCTCAACGATCTCGACGGTCTCGGCTGGCCGGAGCGCGTCAAGATCATGCAGCAGAACTGGATCGGCAAGAGTACCGGCGTGCGCTTTGCTTTCCCGCACGCCATCGTCGGCGATGACGGCAAGCTGATCGGCGACGGCAAGCTGTACGTCTTCACCACGCGCGCCGACACCATCATGGGCGTGACCTTCTGCGCCGTGGCGGCCGAGCACCCGCTGGCGACACATGCCGCCGCGACGAATCCCGAGCTCGCCGCTTTCATCGACGAATGCAAGCGCGGCAGCGTGGCCGAGGCCGACATGGCCACCATGGAAAAGAAAGGCATGCCCACAGGCTTGCGCGTGGTGCATCCGCTCACCGGCGAGCCGGTCGATGTGTGGGTCGGCAACTACGTGCTGATGAGCTATGGCGATGGCGCGGTCATGGGCGTGCCGGCGCACGATGAACGCGACTTTGCCTTCGCGCTCAAGTACCGCTTGCCCATCAAGCAAGTCATTGCGGTCGAAGGCAAGGATTTCTCCGCCGACGCCTGGCAGGAATGGTACGGCGACAAGGAAAAGGGCGCTTGCGTCCACTCCGGCAAGTACGACGGCCTGGGCTATGCCGCCGCCGTCGATGCCGTGGCCGCTGATCTCGCCGCCAAGGGCGTGGGGGAGAAGAAGACCACCTGGCGCCTGCGCGACTGGGGCATCTCGCGCCAGCGCTACTGGGGCACGCCGATCCCGCTGATCCATTGCGACAGCTGCGGCGTGGTGCCGGTACCCGAGCAGGATCTGCCAGTGGTACTGCCCGAAGACCTGGTGCCGGACGGCACCGGCAATCCGCTCGCCAAGGATCCGCGCTTCCTGAACTGCAGCTGCCCGTCGTGCGGCAAACCGGCGCGTCGCGAGACCGACACGATGGACACGTTCATCGACTCGTGCTGGTACTACATGCGCTATACCTGCCCGGATGCGACCACCATGGTCGATGCGCGCAACGATTACTGGATGCCAATGGACCAGTATATCGGCGGCATCGAGCACGCGATCCTGCACCTGCTGTACGCGCGCTTCTGGACCAAGGTGATGCGCGACCTCGGCCTGGTCAAGTTCAACGAGCCGTTCACCAACCTGCTCACGCAGGGCATGGTGCTGAACGAAACGTACTACCGCGAAGATGCGAGCGGCAAGAAACACTGGTTCAACCCGGCCGACGTCGATCTCTCGACCGATGACCGCGGCCGCCCCGTGGGCGCGGTGCTGCGCAGTGACGGCCAGCCGGTGGAGATTGGCGGCATCGAGAAGATGTCGAAGTCGAAGAACAACGGCATTGACCCACAGGCCCTGATCGACCAGTACGGCGCTGACACCGCGCGCCTGTTCACCATGTTCGCCGCGCCGCCCGAGCAGCAGCTCGAGTGGAGCGATTCCGGCGTGGAGGGCGCATCGCGTTTCCTGCGCCGTGTCTGGCATTTTGGCGTGACGCATGCCGAGGGCATTCGCACAGCAGGCAATGCTGCGGCCGATACGGATCAAGACAAGGCCTTGCGCCGCGAGATCCATGTCGTGCTCAAGCAGGCCAACTTCGACTACCAGCGCCTGCAGTACAACACCGTGGTCTCGGCCACCATGAAGATGCTGAATGCGCTCGAGACGGCCAAGTCCGCCTCGGACGCCGTGCGCCGCGAATGCTTCGGCATCCTGCTGCGCGCGCTGTATCCGGTGGTGCCGCATATCACGCACGTGCTGTGGCAGGAATTGGGCTATGCCGTCACGTTCGGTGATCTGCTCGATGCACCCTGGCCAGAGGTCGACGAAGGCGCGCTGGTGCAGAGCGAGATTGAACTCGTGCTGCAGATCAACGGCAAGGTGCGCGGCGCGGTCGTGGTGCCTGCCGATGCCGATCGTGCTGCCATCGAACAGGCGGCAGCCGCCAGCGAGACCGTCGCCAAATTTGCCGAAGGCAAGGCGCCGAAGAAGATCATCGTGGTGCCGGGTCGGCTGGTCAACGTCGTACTGTGAGCGTCTATCGGCCGGCATGATGATCGGCCCGGAGGCGCCCGGGCGACCATCGGCAGGCGTTGTAGTATTGAGCTTGGTGCATACACGCCCTAAACATCAGGAAGCGATCCATGAACCGTCGTCTCGCCTTGTCCACGCTGCTTGCCATGCCGTTGCTGGCATCGCTCCCGGCCTGCGGTTTCCGCCTGCGCGGCACGGCCAACTTTCCGTTCCGCCGCCTGTATATCGGACTGCCCGCCAATTCGGCCATGGGTGCGGAGTTGCGCCGTGCGGTACGCGGCGGCTCGACAACCGAGGTCGTCGAAGACCAGAAATCGGCCGACGCGATTCTCGAAGTGCTCAAGGATGCGCGCGAAAAAACCATCGTGGCGGTGACGCCGGCCGGTGTGGTACGCGAATACAAGCTAACGCAACGTTTTGAATTCCGTCTGCGCGACCAGCAGGGCAACGAACTCATCGCTCCGTCCGAGATCGTGCTGACGCGTGACCTGACCTATAACGAGGTCAACGCGCTGGCGAAAGATTACGAAGAAGCCCAGCTGTACCGCGATATGCAGAAAGACATCGTGCAGCAACTGATCCGCCGCATGTCCGCCGCCAAGGTGGTGTGAGCCGCGTATGCAGCTACGGCCCGACGCGCTCGACGGACACCTGCGGCAGGCGCATGGCAAGGGCCTGGCGCCGCTCTATGTGGTGCACGGCGACGAACACCTGCTGGTGCTCGAGGCAGTCGACAAGATCCGCCGCACGGCGCGCGAGCTCGGCTTCAGCGAACGCGAGGTACTGACCAATGAGCGCGGCTTCCAGTGGTCGAGCCTGCTCGAGTCGCAACAATCCATGTCGCTGTTCGGCGATCGCAAGATCGTCGAATTGCGCATTCCCACCGGCAAGCCCGGCAAGGATGGCGGCGAAGCGCTGCGCCAGATGGCCGCGCAGCCGTCCGACGATGTCGTCATGCTGGTCACACTGCCGCGTCTCGATTTCGCCACCAGCAAATCGGCCTGGTTCCAGGCACTCGAACAGGCCGGCGTGTCGGTCAAGGTCGACAGCGTCGACCGCACGCGCCTGCCCGGCTGGATCGGCGAGCGGCTGGCCTTGCAGCAACAGCGCGTCGAGCCGGGCGAAGCTGGGCGGCGCGCGCTGCAGTTCGTTGCCGACAAGGTCGAAGGCAACCTGCTGGCCGCGCATCAGGAGATCCAGAAGCTGGGCCTGCTGTATCCGGAAGGCGTGCTGACCTTCGATCAAGTCCACGATGCCGTGATGAATGTCGCCCGCTACGACGTCTTCAAACTCAGCGAAGCCATGCTTGCCGGCGACGTGCCGCGTCTCGTGCGCATGCTCGAAGGATTGCGTGGCGAAGGCGAGGCCACGGTGCTGGTGCTGTGGGCGCTGACCGAGGAAATTCGCGTATTATGTAAAGTCCGGACCGGGCTCGACGCGGGTCGGCCGGTAGGTGCGCTGCTCAAGGAGCTAAGGGTATGGGGTCCGCGCGAACGGTTGCTGCCCAACGCGGTGCAGCGCCTGCCGATGCGCACGCTGGAGACGGCCCTGTCCATGGCCGCCGAACTGGATCGCCAAACCAAGGGTCTGCGCGCCAAGACACTGCCCGCTGAGGTCTGGGATGGACTGCAGCAATTGGCGCTGCTGGTCGCGCGATCCACGGCCGGGCCAACAACGAGGCCGACGCCGCGCTGACGCGCCTGCTGGCCTGTCCGATCATTGTCATCCGGGCCTGCCATCCTGTGCCGGGCCTGCTAAGAATCACTGCCGAAAAATCATTGCTGTCACACCGATCATGAAAGAGCTGGATATCAAGCAATACATGCAAGGCGTCGGCCGCCAGGCGCGAGCCGCCTCGCGCGCCATGGCACGGGCCTCCACCGCCGACAAGAACCGTGCGCTGCTGACCATTGCCGCCGCCATCCGGCGCGATGCCGCTGCGCTCAAGGCAGTCAATGCCGAGGATGTGACGCGTGCGCGGGAGCGCGGTCTCGATGCTGCCTTCATCGACCGCCTGACGCTGTCCGACAAGGCCATCGAAACCATGGCCGCTGGCCTCGAGCAGATCGCGGCGCTGCCCGATCCGATCGGCGAGATCAGTAATATGAAATTCCGCCCGACGGGCATCCAGGTCGGCCAGATGCGCGTGCCGCTCGGTGTCATCGGCATCATCTACGAGGCGCGTCCCAATGTGACGGTCGATGCTGCCGGCCTGTGCATCAAGTCCGGTAACGCTACCATCCTGCGCGGCGGTTCCGAAGCCATTGGCACCAACACCGCGTTGGCCGCGCTGGTGCGCGAAGGCCTGCGGGCCGCCGGCCTGCCCGACGAGGCTGTGCAGGTGATCTCGACCACCGACCGCGCCGCCGTTGGCGAACTGATCACCATGACTGAGTATGTCGACGTGATCGTACCGCGCGGGGGCAAGAGCCTGATCGAGCGTCTGATCGACGAGGGACGCGTGCCGATGATCAAGCATCTCGATGGCATCTGCCACATCTACATCGACGAGGACGCCGACCTGCAGAAAGCCGTGGTTGTCGCCGATAACGCCAAGACGCAGCGCTATGCGCCATGCAACACCATGGAAACGCTGCTCGTGTCCGAACGCGTGGCGGCCGAGGTGCTGCCGCCGCTGGGCAAGATCTATCAGGAGAAGGGCGTCGAGCTGCGCGTGTGTCCTGCCACGCGGCGCGTGCTCGAGGTCGCCGGCCTGAGCGGTCTGGTGGATGCCACCGAGGACGACTGGCACACCGAATACCTCGCGCCGATCCTGTCGATCCGCATCGTCGCGAATGTGGACGAGGCCATCGCGCACATCAACACTTATGGCTCGGCCCACACCGATTCGATCATCACCGAGAACTACTCGACCGGCATGCGGTTCCTGCGCGAGGTCGATTCGGCCAGCGTCATGATCAACGCTTCCACGCGTTTTGCCGATGGCTTCGAGTACGGCCTCGGCGCGGAGATCGGCATCTCCAACGACAAGCTGCATGCACGCGGCCCGGTGGGGCTGGAAGGACTGACCTCGCTCAAGTACGTGGTGTTCGGCCACGGCGAGATCCGCACCTGATCAACCCCGGAGCGTGTCAGGCGCGTCATTGAGGCCCGCACGCTCCCTCACGGAACACATGATGCTCTGGGTCAAATCGCTGCACATCATTTTCGTCATCGCGTGGTTCGCGGGTCTGTTCTACCTGCCGCGCATCTTCGTCAACCTCGCCATGGAAACCGAGGCCACGAGCCGCCAGCGCCTTCTGCTGATGGCGCGCAAGCTGTTCCGCTTCATGACGCTGCTGGCCGTCCCGGCCATCGTGTTCGGCCTGTGGCTATTCCTCGGCTACGGCATCGGCAAGGGGCCGGGGCAAGGCTGGATGCATGCCAAGCTGGCGCTCGTGCTGGTGCTGATCGGTTACCACCATGGCTGCGGCGTGCTGCTGCGCAAATTCGAACGCGGCGCCAACGCGCGTTCGCACGTGTTCTACCGCTGGTTCAACGAACTGCCCGTGCTGGTGCTCGCGGCCGTCGTCGTCCTGGTGGTGGTGAAACCTTTCTGATGGGCAGGTCCCCGCGGCCTGAGCAGTATGAGTCAAGTCATCGAATACTATTTCTCGCCCCAGTCGCCGTATGCCTATCTCGGGCATGACCGGCTGGTCGCCATTGCCGCCCGCCATGGCGCGCAGATCCGCCTCAAGCCCTGCGACATGGGCAAGGTCATGGCCGCTTCGGGCGGTGTGCCTGTAGGACAGCGGCCGCCGCAGCGGCAAGCCTACCGTCTGACGGAGATGGCCCGCTGGCGCGACTTCCTGCAGATGCCGCTGAACCTGCATCCGGCGTATTTCCCAGTGTCAGGCGATATCGCCAGTCGCATGATTCTCGCCGCACAACTGGCACATGGTACCGTCCGTGCGCTCGAGCTGACCGGTAATATCATGCGCGGTGTCTGGGCCGGTGAATTGAATATCGCTGATCCAGCCACGCTGCAGCAGATCGCCGAACGCATGGGCCTTGACGGCGCGGCGCTGCTCAAGGCAGCCGATGCCAGTGCCGTGCACGAAGCCTATGCCGATTGCACCCAGCAGGCAATCGCCGCCAACGTGTTCGGTGCGCCATGGTATGTGGTGAATGGTGAACCGTTCTGGGGGCAGGATCGCCTTGATTTCGTGGACCGGGCGCTGCACGCTTCGTCCCAGTCCTGACGTCCTGCCTGCCGCGGCATGGCACGGCGAGGTCGGAACGTGATCAACTGCCCCGCCGCGCGAGTTTGACGTACAGTTGCGCGAAGGCCACGACAGAAGTGTGTCGCATGGTCTGGCGCGTCGTGCAGTTGTGTCCCCAAGTTCGCGGTATCCGCGTGAATGAACAACTCCTGGAACACATATGTCCCACTCTTTTTTCGTGCCGTGCCCGCGTGGGCTGGAAGAGGCGCTTGCCGCCGAGTTGCGCGAAATCGCCGCACGGCCCGAGGTAGTACGCCATGCACCGTTCGCCGTGCATGCCGGCCAGACCGGCGGCGTTGCTTTCTCGGGCGTGCCGGCGGCGGCCTATGCGGTGAATCTCCACGCACGCATTGCCAACCGCGTGCTGCTGCGCCTCGCCGCGCAGGGCTATCGCAGCGAAAACGATATCTATGGGCTGGCGCTCGCGCAGCGCTGGGAAGAGCACATCACGCCGGACCAAACCATCCGCGTGGATGTCACGGCGCACCAGTCGCCGTTGCGCAGCCTGAACTTTACTGCGCTGCGTATCAAGGACGGCATCTGCGACCGCATGCGTGACAAACGCGGCGCGCGCCCCAGCGTGGATACCGCTTCACCCGACGCACGCATCTTCGCGCACCTGACGGCCACCGATTGCACGCTGTATCTCGACACCTCCGGCGATCCGTTGTTTAAGCGCGGCTGGCGTCTTGAGAAGGGCGAGGCCCCGCTGAAAGAAACACTGGCTGCCGGCATTCTGCGCCTGTCCGGCTGGCAGCCGGAGCAGCCGTTCTACGATCCGATGTGCGGCAGCGGGACGTTTCTGATCGAAGCCGCGCAGATCGCACTCAACCATGCGCCAGGTGCAGGCCGCAGCTTTGCCTTTGAATGGCTTGGCGGTTTCCAGCCGGCAGCCTGGCAGGCACTGCGCGACGCCGAGGCGGCCGGGCGGCGCAAACTACAGCCACTGCTGATCGCCGGCAGCGATATTTCCACCGACATGCTGGCCATCAC
>DATLHT010000100.1:0-5031 GCA_035539795.1 Burkholderiaceae bacterium | reverse complement strand
GAGGAAACCTTCCGCATCGCCAAAAAACTGGTCGACGACATCATCATCGTCGATACCGACGCGGTGTGCGCCGCCATCAAGGACGTATTCCAGGATACCCGCAGCATCCTCGAACCGGCCGGCGCGCTCGCCATCGCCGGTCTCAAGGTCTACGCCGAGCGCGAGAAGCTCAAGAACCAGCAGCTCGTGGCCATTGCCAGCGGCGCCAACATGAACTTCGACCGCCTGCGTTTCGTCGCCGAACGCGCGGACGTGGGCGAGTCTCGCGAAGCCGTGTTCGCCGTCACCATCCCCGAGGAGCGCGGCAGCTTCAAGCGCTTCTGCGAACTCGTCGGCAACCGCGCTGTCACCGAATTCAACTACCGTATCGCCGACAAGGCGCAAGCGCATCTCTTCGTGGGCCTGCAGATCTCCAGCCGCGCCGAAAGCGACAAGCTCGCCAACGCCTTCCGCAAGCAGGGCTTTGCCACGCTCGACCTCTCGCAGGACGAACTCGCCAAGCAGCACATCCGCTACATGGTCGGCGGCCACTCGCCGCTCGCACACGACGAACTGCTGTACCGCTTCGAATTTCCCGAGCGGCCGGGCGCGCTCATGCGCTTTTTGTCGAGCATGCATCCCAACTGGAACATCAGCCTGTTCCACTACCGCAACCAGGGCGCCGATACCAGCAACATCCTCGTCGGCATCCAGGTGCCCAAGAACGACAAACGCGCCTTCCGCGAATTCCTCAGCTCGCTCGGCTACCACTACGTGGACGAAAGCGAAAACCCGGTCTACAAGCTGTTCCTGGCCTGAGCCGGCCCGAGCCTCAGCGGCCCCCCCCCCGCCCGCACCGGAGTTCAACCAAACTCCGGGCGGCGCCCGATCGAACTCTGATCTAATATCTAACTTCGATCTAACATCGACCGCACCTGACCGCCCCCTCGACCGAACCTGGATGTATTGCGCTTCATGACCCAGCCTGAACACTCGCCGCTTGGCAAACCCTCGGCCTACAAGACCGAATACGACGCCTCGCTGCTGTTCCCCATCCCCCGCCTCGCCAAGCGCGAAGAACTCGGCCTGCACCAAGGCAGCGCCCTGCCCTTCTTCGGCGTGGACGTGTGGAATGCTTACGAACTCTCGTGGCTCAACATGAAAGGCAAACCGCAAGTGGCCCTCGCCACCTGCATCGTGCCGGCCGATACGCCCAACATCGTCGAATCCAAATCGTTCAAGCTCTACCTCAACAGCTTCAACCAGACCCGCATCGCCTCCGTCGAAGCCATGCAGCAACTGCTGCACCAGGACCTGTCCGAAGCCTGCGGCGGCCCCGTGCAGGTGCGCCTCACGCTGCCCGAACAGTTCGGCACCCTCAAGATGCGCGAACTCGACGGCCTGCTGCTCGACCGGCTCGACATCGACACCGACGTCTACAGCCCCGCGCCCCAACTGCTGCACGCCAACCACGACGAAACCATCGTCGAGGAAACGCTCATCTCGCACCTGCTCAAATCCAACTGCCTCGTCACCGGCCAGCCCGACTGGGGCAGCGTACAGATCCGCTACGTCGGTGCACCCATCGACCAGGAAGGGCTGCTCAAGTACCTCATCTCGTTCCGCAACCACAACGAATTCCACGAGCAATGCGTCGAACGCATCTTCATGGACGTGCAGCGCCAGTGCAAACCCGTGAAGCTCGCCGTGCACGCCCGCTACACGCGGCGCGGCGGGCTGGATATCAACCCGTTCCGCACCAACTTCAATACGCCGTGGCCGGATAATGCGCGTAATGCGCGACAGTGAGCGCGCAGCGCCGCACACGGATCGTGTCAGGCGATCACACAGCAACCGCGCTCGGCGCGCCGTTGCTCTCGCCGCTGTGCCCGCATGGCACGCTCGACCATCTGTGCAACGCTTCGCGGTACCGCCCCATAGCGCACCGCCTCACGGATGTAGTCGATGGGACGCAGCTGCAGACGATCTTTCTGCAAAAGATCAACGCCTGCATCCAGCACTTGCCGAACCAGTATCCTGGCAAGATCCGCCCCATCTGCTCCGTGCCACCTAGTGGTGGCAAAGAGATTGTGGAGGATATTTCGTCCCTCCACGTCGAGATGATTGATATTGGCGCCATGCTGAAGCAGAAGCGCCACTCGACCAGGATGTCCTGTCTTTGCTGCCCAATGCAACGCCGTCATTCCCCACCGATCCGCATGGTTCACCTTGACGCCATGCGCCAGAAGAACCGACATGATCTCAGCCATATGGCGATGCCCCCCCATGGCCGCGCAGATCAGTGGCGTCTTGCCATCAGCCTTGGGGAAATCGAAATTGACACGCTGCGCCAGCATGATCTCGACGATATCTCTATGAGTAATAGCCGCCTCGAACCGACTTGAAAAGCCGACATAACCCATCTGTCCCTCACAGGTACGTGGCGGAAGCGCGCGAGACTGGACACGATGAATGTCCGGATGCAGAACGTGTGCCCATTGCTTCATCAAATCGAGATGGAGCGCTTTCAGCGTCCGCGAATTGTTCGTGCACTGGCTCCTGAAATTATCCAGACAGGACTGGAACAAGGACTGCTCGTCACTGCACAACGCATTGGCAAATACATTGCTTTTAACCATCTCGGTCAGGATGGTCGTTTTACTGCCGTTCCGGAGCGTAATGCTCTGCCTGTTTTCCTGGGATGAAATACGACGCGATGACTGCTCATCATCGAGCATGGCGATGCCATTTTCCACCTTTGGCATGCGATCACTTGGAACATGATCGAACGCACGCATATTGACCTTCACGCCGTTCTCAACGTTTCGCTTGAGACCAATGACGATGTTGTCGGCCGTCAGCACCGCTTTTTTAGCCGGGCTCACCGACTTGAGCAACACACTCCGGGGCAGCAGGCGAATGCGTACCATATGCTCCAGCGTGCGCTCGGCATGCGGAATCGCCAGCAGTGCGTCCACCTGCGCCGTCAATGGCGCGGACTCACCCTTGATGAATACCCGCATCGTGCGCGACGTACCTTCTAGCGCCTCACGCTCTGCTTTCCCCAAAAAACCGACGATGAGCCGTTTGACATCAACCGACGTATTTTCCAGCGGTGAAAGACGCATTCTGGGTGTCAACGACAGCTGTTCAGTCGCGACGCTCGGTGATGAGGCTAGCCCCGATACTGCGCCTGCGCCCGAGTGAATTTGAGAGATTTGGCCTAGCATGAACGTGCTCCAGAAAACAACCCTGACAAAATGGAACGCATATCGTAGAGATTGTTACCTGAACAACCAACAAAACGATTGCAAAACAATCGCCTCACACTGTCACCTACTTGCTAGCGCAACCAGTGGCTCAGCAGGAAACCAGCCGATACGGCAGACCTTCTTGATATGGACGTCTTCTTCGCGTTTGTTAGAGACCTGCGGTGACGCCATCGAGCTTGCGTGTGGATATGACGATGCCGCCAAAGTCGGTCAGCTTTGTGACATGGCGCGAAGGGAAATAGGCATGCTCGCCGATTCTGCCCGACTGATCGATGCGCGAAGTAACAGCAGCGAACTGCTCCCCCTCCCGCACCAACTTCACACGCCGTGGCCGGATAGCACGCGCAAAGCGCGGCAGTGAACCCACCGCATTGCACGGCAGCTGCTAGGCAACCACACAGCCGCCACGTTCATCGCGCCGCGCCTGCCGTTGCGCCCGCATGGCGTTTTCCACCATGGTGGCAATGTCGCGAGGCACCTCTTCCCGCATCACTGACTGACTGATGTAGTCGATGGGGCGCTGGCCCATGTGATCCCGCTGAAAAAGATTGATACGCGAATCCAGCAAACACTGAACCAATGCTCTGGCGATATCCGATGTCTCTTCACCGTCCCATGTGCAGGTAGCAAAGAGATTGTGGAGAACGTTTCGCCCCCATCCATCGACATGGTCGACGTTGGCCCCATGGCGAAGCAGCAACTCCACTCGACTGACGGCGCCCGTCTTTGCTGCCCAATGTAGGGCGGTGAAGCCCCATCTATCAGCGTGGTCGACGTTGACACCATGCTCCAGAAGGACCGCCATGGTTTGCTCCATGTGGCTGTGCTCGTGCATCGCCGCACAGATCAGCGGCGTCTTGCCGTCCGCTTTGGCAATATCAAAATCGATTCCCTGCGTCAGCAGGATCTCGACGATATCCCTGTGCGTCAGGACTGCCTCGAACCGGCTCGAGAATCCGACATAACCCATCCGACCTTCAAACGTGTTCGGCGGAAGAGCGTGGCGCTGTACACAATGAACGGTTTGATGAACCACGCTCGCCCATTGCTTCATCAGCACGAGATCGGAATCATTCAGTGGTCGTGTATGGTCCCGACACTCGTACTTGAAATGTTCCAGACATTTCTCGAACAACGAGAACTCGTGATCACATAGAGCGTTGGCAAACATCCTGCTTTTGACGATCTCGGAAAAAATCGTCACCTTGGTGTCATCGCCGAGCGTGATGTGTCTGTTGTTCTCATGAGAAGGAATGCGGCGCGACGATTCCTCGTCGTCAAGCATGGCGATTCCGTTCCTGACCCGCGGCATCCGATCGCTCGGGATATGCGAGAACGCCCGGAGATCAACGCCCACGCCCTTCTCGATATTCAGCAGCAAACCTTTGATGATGTTGTCGGCCGTCAGCACTGCGATCTTTGCTTCACTGAACGGATACTGCAACGCACTTTCCGGCAGCAAGCGAATGTCGACCAGGTGTTTCACCGTGCGATCAGGATGTGGAATTTTCAACAACTCGACCACCCCGGCAGCGACCTCGGCAGCCCGCGCCTTGATATCGCCCTGCGTCACCTGGTACATCGTGTGCGAGGTCTGCTTCAGCCGGGCACGATCCGCATCCTGCAGATGACCAAGAACCAGCCGCGAGACATCCGGCAACATACTTTCCAGGGGAGAAAGGCGCGTTCTGGGTTCTAGCTTGACGGGCCGTGCCCGAAAATTGGATGGCCCCCCATCCGGCATCCAAGCGGATTCCAGATGAATGGGAGAAGTCTCGGT
>DATLHT010000099.1:0-21391 GCA_035539795.1 Burkholderiaceae bacterium | reverse complement strand
GCACCCGAACGACTGCTACGCACGATGGCAACCCCCTGCCGCCAAGCGTCGGCCAAGGCCGGAAGCAGCGCTTCGTGAATCGACCCATTGCCGGGGCCAGCGACCACCAGGCCGCGCACACCCTGCTGGACCAACCCGTCGATCGACTGGCGGCGCGCACCGGCCACACTGACGATGACCTCCACCCATGGCCAGTTGGCCGGCATGGACAACAACCGTCCGCCGATCCCAGCCAGCGCTACTGGCCGGCGTCCATAGCGTATCTGCTGGCCAGCCACGGCGCCCAGCGGCCCGCAACCCGGCGACGCAAATGCCTGCACCGCGGCGGTATGACACTTGACCACATCGCGCGCCGCATGGATTTCCTGATTGACGGCCACAAGCACCCCTAAGGCCACCGAACCCGGGTGGGCCGCCACCCGCACTGCCTGCAGCAGATTCAGTGGGCCATCAGCCGAGACTGCGGTCGCCGGACGCATTGCTGCTGTCAGCACCACGGGAATGCCGGCGGGCTGGGTAAGATGCAGCAACATCGCGGTTTCCTCGAGGGAATCGGTGCCATGGGTGATGACAATGCCGTCCACCGCCCCGCTGTCACGCCATGCGCGAATACGCGTATCGAGCTGCTGCCAGACGGCAAAGCTCATATCCTTGCTGTCCAGCTGGGCGACCTGTTCCGCCTGGATCTCGGCGATGTCGCTCAGGCCCGGCAAGGCGGTGAGCAAGGCGTCGATCGGCAGCGTGGCGGAGCGATAACCGTCGGTTGCGGCCGGATCGGCGGCGACGCCAGCAATCGTACCCCCCGTGGCCAGAATGGCGATTCGCGGCTTGGACATGGCTCCTCACTAGTCAATAGCTGGCTTGCATTGTACCGAGAGTGCCGGCCGCAGCGCCGGCTTCGGCTGTCGCTCGGCTGCGACACGCCGCACGCGCGCTCCGGCAAAAATTCTTGCAGTTCGCAAAATACTGTATAAAATCACAGCATACTGTTCAAATATACAGTCCGCGACGCACGCTGCGCGGTCATCTCGGGATAAGGCGATGGCGAAACTGACGGCAAGACAGCAACAGATCTACGATCTCATCCGCACGACGATCCAGCAGACCGGATTCCCGCCCACGCGTGCGGAAATCGCCGCGCAGTTCGGCTTTTCCTCTGCCAACGCCGCGGAAGAACACCTGCGTGCCCTCGCTCGCAAGGGTGTCATCGAGTTGACGCCTGGCGCCTCGCGCGGGATTCGCCTCAAGGCCATGGACAATGGCGCACACCAATTCAGCCTGCCATCGATGGGCTTCATGCAGCTCACCCTGCCACTGGTGGGTCGCGTGGCCGCCGGCAGCCCGATCCTCGCCACCGAACATATCGACCGCCAGTACCAGGTAGATGCGAGCGTCTTTAGCGAAACCCCGGACTACCTGCTCAAGGTGCGTGGCATGAGCATGCGCGATGCCGGGATTCTCGACGGCGACTTGCTCGCCGTGCGCAGCGCCCGCGAAGCCAGTAACGGCAAGATCGTGGTAGCCCGCCTGGGTGAGGAAGTGACAGTCAAACGCCTGCAACGCCGCGGCCAAGTCATCGAGCTGATCGCGGAAAACCCAGATTACCAAAGCATCATCGTCGATCTGTCGAAGGACGATTTTGCCTTGGAGGGCATCGCTGTTGGGCTGATCCGCCCCAGCGCGCCCTAGCCTCGCCCCATGGCCACGCCAACCGGCGTGGCTCTATGCACCCTCATGGAAAAGCCCCGATGCCTTGGCAGGCAGGGTGGCGCACGTCCATGATCGACCAGGCCGTGGTGCAGCCTCGTGTTTATCAGTAGAGGTATTCCCATGCTGCAGCTTGTTCACTCCACCCGCACTCCCGTCCACCCGACGCCATTCCGTCAGGCGCAAGGCGTTCGCATCTACCAGGGACAGCGGCGGCGTACCATGGTCGGCAGCATGGCGGCCATTTGCCGCATGCTCGAACGCGATAGCGGCCAGCGCTGATCAGCGTGCTCTCTAGCCACGCTGCAGCGGTGCATACGCCGCTCATGCAGCATGGCGAGATCAGCGCAGGGTAAGTTTGGTGCGGCTGCTGTCGTTATTGGCCAGCACCAGCTTCTTCAGGCTCTGCACGAATTGCTCGCGCTCGCGCGGGTCGAGCGCCTCGAGCGTCCGCATGTTGGCATGCTCGACGGCGATCGCCATCTCCTCGGTCAAGGTGCGACCAGCTGGCGTCAGGGAGCAAAGCTTCACTCGGCTGTCGCGGTCGGATCCGCGTCGCACGATCAGTCCCTTTTCTTCCAGCCGCTGGATCACAGCCGTGGCGTTGGCCCGATCGATACCCACCTCCTTGGCCAGGGTATGCTGATCGTGCTCGCCACGCGTCAGCAGGACATGCAGCAGCGTGAACTGCAGCGGCGTCAACTCGGACCCGCACTCTTGGAAGAAGAAACTCACATGGATCTGATGCAGCCGGCGGATCATGAATCCCGGCCGGAAATCCATATCGAACTGCGGCAGGCTGGTAGAGCGTGGCTTGGTGGTCATGCGCGCATCGGTAGAACGTTGACGTAATAAAACGGGCCTCCCGCAAAGCGAGAGGCCCGGGCCGGGCATGTACCCGGTTGCGTCAGTGTAGCACCGTGTCCACCGCTACCTGTTACCACGATATCGGTGATTCATCCACGCGCGCCGCGATGTCGCGTTGGACATGATAGGCCCCCGCATCCACTGCAACAAAACGTGTCAGGCATAGTGTCCGCCGCGCCTCCGTCAAAGCAGGTTCGGTTTCCACATCCTGCAGGGCTGCACGCAGCCGGGCGACCTGCTGGCCAGGCAGGTCCGAGGAGCAGGTCAAAGGGGGAATGGGCGCCGGCATGGTGCGATCGATGACGCGCACCTGTGCGGCAAACTCGGGCCAGGTCGCACACATCAGATCGTAGACATAGCCATCGAGCGGACCGACATCGATCTTGCCTTCCACCAAGGCAAGAATGATTTCATGTGCGTTCAGAAAGCCGCCAACCGTCTTGGCATATTGCGCATCCGTGCCATGGTGCCGCAGCAAGTGATGCCGGAACGCGTAGTATCCGGAATGCGAGTCACGCAAGGTATATCCGGCCACGCCACCGAACGTATCGGCCAGTGGGCGCGCAGGACTATCGGCGCGTACGGCGATGCAGGCGCGATAGTGCGGCTTGCCTTCATAACTTGGCAACGACGGCAACGGTGCACCCAGAATCTGCACGGGTCTCGCGCGCCGTGCCAGCGGCAATCCGCACATCATTACCATGCCCAAATCGTCACGTTCCCACAAGTCTGACAGCAGTAATGGCGGCGCATGCGCGACGGCCTCGAAGTTGACCTCCGCCCGAGCCTGGACCCAGTTGAAGATCTGCTGCCACGCCGCAGCCGCGGCCGGTGTGACAGAGTACATGCGTGCATTGCTGATCATGGAAAAACGTCCCGTCCCCTAAACTGTTTTCAATCGATACAGTATTTCAATCGATGCGAATGCCGGCCTTGCGGATAATCTCTCCATATCGCGTATGTTCCTTTCGCATCAGCGCAGTCAGCTGCTCAGGCGTGCTGCCCATCGGCTCGGTGCCTACCGCATGCAGCTTTTCACGGACTTCGGGCATGGCCAGCACCTTGCCCACATCGACCTGGATCTTGGTGACGATCTCGCGTGGCATACCAGCCGGCCCCATCAGCGCGTACCACGATACGGCCTCGTAACCTTTCAGCCCCGCTGCTTCATCGACAGTCGGCACATTGGGCAGGGCCGCGATGCGCTTACTGCTGGCGACTGCCAGCGGCTTCAGGCGGCCCGCCTGGATGAATGACGTGACCGCCGGCACCTGTGCCACGATCATGGAAATCTGACCACCGAGCAGATCCTTGACTGAGTCACCCACGCCCTTGTATGCCACGTGCTTCATCTCGACACCCGTCATGGACGCCAACAATTCGCCACCGATGTGCGCCTGCGTGCCGACGCCGCCAGAGCCGAATGTCAGCATATCCGGCTTCGCCTTGGCCTGCGCCAGCAGGTCGGGCAGGCTGCTGGCATTGACTGCCGGACCCACCACGACCACATTCTGCACCGTACCGATCAGTGTGATTGGGGTAAAGCTTTTGAAGACGTCGAACTTGAGATTGGGATACAGATGCGGATTGATTGCGAGATTGCCCACGGGAGCCGACACCAAGGTATAGCCATCGGCATCCGCACGAGCCGCCGCGTCCATGCCGATATTGCCGGCCGCTCCGGGGCGATTTTCTACTACGAACGGCTGGCCCCACATCTGGGACAGCTTGGCACCGATCAACCTCGGCAGCAGGTCGACCGAGCCGCCAGGACCGAATGGCACGATCACCCGCACGGGCTTGCTGGGATAGGGATCGGCAGCCCGGGCGGGCAAAGCCGCTGCCAGCGTCAACAACGACAACGAGAACAGCACTGCAGAACGCTTCGACATCATGCTTCTCCTGAACGCTTGCTGAGATCGGCCGCACGCCACGGATGCGCCGCCACGGCCGGTTGAAACAAGGAAACCCGTTGCTGCGGTTTACGCCTCCGGGCGTGCCAGTTGCTGGTCGCGAAAACATGCAGGACAGAAACTCCACGGGCTGGCTTCGCGCACCGTGCGGCCCAACGGGTCGGATTCATGCCAATGGCGCCAGATGTGCTCACCTGTTTCCTGCGCCCGGCGGCGCAGCGCAGGAATGTCCACGCCTGGGATCTTGCGGTCACGCATGCGCACCACGCCATTGACGATGACGGTATTCACATCGTCACCAACACCGCACTCCACCAGACTCTTGACCGGATCGAGAATCGGACCGAAGCGCAAAGTATCGCCGCCACTCAGGTCGATCAGGATGATGTCGGCGCAGGCGCCCGGCTGCAGTCGCCCCAGGTCATCGCGACCGACCGAACGCGCCCCGCCCAGCGTGGCGGCACTGAAGACCTCACCGGCCGTCGCGTGGCGGTAGTTGTGGCTCATGATCTTGCCGTGATACGAGGCCGATCGCATATTCAGAATCGTGTCACGCGGGTAGGTGTCACTGCCCAGCGAAATATTCACGCCAGCCTCCTGGTACTTCTTCCAGGAATCAAGCGAGCGTGCGCGCCGCACGATATTGATCGGGCAATGGGAAATTGACACCCCGGCGTCCCCCATCAGTTTCAGATCGCTGCCACCGGAGTAATTCATGCGCATATTGTCCGAGACGAAATTGCCATGGCCGATATTCAGCGTCGGCCGGAGCAGTCCGACACTGTCGAGCAGTTCGATCGGCGTCATGCGGTACTCACGCACGACCTCATGGAATTCCAGCACGCTGTAGGCTGCATGCGTGGCAATCGGCACCCCCATTTCGTCCGCTGCCGCCCGCGTCCGCTTCAGCAGATCGACACTCGTGGTTTCCGCTTCACGCGGACTTAGCAGGCCACGCACCAGTCCCCCCGCGCTCCCATCCTTTTCCTCAATAAAGCGGATTGCCTCCTGCAACCCCTTGAGCCCTTCCTCCTCGTTCATGATGCGCTTCAAGCGCCCTTTCTCGTCACCGACCCAGCGCCCACTGTCATAGCCAGGGCCGAGGTATCCGCGGATACCCAGCTTTTCACACTGGCGTGCCAGTGCATTCTGGATGCGGAGCTGGCTGCCGAACTCCACAAATGTGGTGATTCCGTTGCGCAGCATTTCCGTGACAGTGAATGCGGCGTTGAAATCAATCTCGTCCTCCGCACCCGGCTCATCTGGCCGCAGATAGCGGACATCACCCTCGATACGCTTGCCCTCCTTGGGCACGCTGATCTCCAGGAACGGCTGACCAAAATAATCCGGCCGGCCGGCATCGGTAATCAGACGGTGCGATGCGCGATGCCCTGTGTGCACATGTGTGTCGATGAAACCTGGCGCCACCAGCATGCCCGTCGCGTCGATGACCTCACCGACCGTTCCGTCGAAATGCGGCCCCACGTACAGGATCACACCATCCTCGTAGACCACCTCGGCATCCTGCTCCAGCGTGTGTGCGCCATTCTGGTGCCCGATCACCCATCCTCCACGGATTGACGTCCGCATCGCTTTTCTCCTTTCGCAAAATATTGTTAGTTCACTAACTATATATCGGGAAACGATTGTGTCAAAGGGATTATTGAAAAATTTGAAGGTGCGGTGGAAGATGCATTCATCAAGAAGAATGCGCAGCCGCCAGCAGGAATTCCGTCAGGCAGCCTGTCGTCCAGCAAGAATGGTTCCAGCTTTAACCGTGCGTAGCGTCACGGTGCGATGCAGGATGGAAGACGGGAGAAAATCGGCAGGAGAAGTCGGTTGCGGCAGCCGCACCTGGGTGACACAACAGCAGAAGAGACGCGTATTGAAGGATGTGTGTTCAGCTTGCGCCGGCAGGCAATGTCATCTCGTGGGCAACACACCTTGTACGACATAGCGAGCAATTTCAGCCGCGATCACCTCGCGGCTTGCACGGGTTTCACCCTGGCGCGGCTGGTACCATCGCGATGTCCAGTTCAATGCACCCAGCAGCGGCTTGACCACAAGCCGGATATCCATCTGCCGGAATACCCCAGCTCGCATGCCTTCCTCCAGCACCTGGAGATAAAGCTTCTCATTGTTGTCGCGCAGTACCGTGATTTCCTTCAGGGCCTTGCGCTCTTCCTCAGTCGTGCGGCCACCGAGATGCAGCTCGAGCCCCTGCGCTGCAACACGCAGGTAGTCAAGATGCTCCATCATCAATAGCGTGTGCGCGAATGCCATCTGCTCGAGCCGCTCCCGGGGGGAACCTGAATCTTTCGCCGCAGGCTCGATCGCAGCACGCGTCAGCTCCATCGCGCGCCGCTGCACCGCGAAGAACAGCGATGTCTTGCTGCGGAAGTGATAGTAGATGATGCCTTTGGTCGCACCGTAATGCTCACTGATGTCATCCAGCGACGCTGCCGCGAAGCCCAGTTTCATGAACACCGATGCAGCCGCATCCAGGATGGCCAATTGCTTTTCATCACCTTCCGGCGTGCCGACCAGACGCTTACGTGCCATACCTTCCATCTCTCCATTAAGTCAGACTCAAGCCAACCGCGCCTGCATGCGCACTTGCACGGCACGTCGCCAACACCACCACGCCTCGTGTCTCTCACCTGCATCAGTGTTGCAGGACACGGTCATCGGCTCAGTGGTTACTTGAAATATCGCGTGACAGTAGCAGATTTCACGTTCTCGCCGCAGTTTGTCTTGTGCCCGGCGCAAGCAAAAGCGCCCTCGTGTCACGAGGGCGCACTGGTGAGGCATGCCGCATTCACGCGGCAGGATCAGAGCTTGGGAATCTTGAACTGGCGAACCAGCCGACTCTCACGCTCGATTTCCGAACGCTGGAATCGGCGCAGTTCCTCCGCCGTCCCCAGGAACGCGCTGTAGTTGTTCTTGTCCAGGTAGCTCTTCGTCTCCGCATCGCGATAGACCGTCAACAGGGCATCCTCAAGGCGCTGGATGACCGGCTTGGGCGTTCCCTTCGGCGCGAAGACACCCCACCACGCCACCTGGAAGAAGCCCTTGTAGCCAAGCTCCTGCATGGTCGGTGCATTCGGCTCACTCGTCATGCGCTTGTCGGATGTGACACCCAGCAGGCGGATCTTCTCAGCCTTCACCAACGCGACGCCAGTGCTGTATTCCGTAATAGCAAAGTCCACCTGTCCGCCCGCCAGATCCGTCAGGGCCGGTGCTGCGCCCTTGTAGGAAATTGCGTTGGCCTGTGCCCCGACCAGCGACATCAGCCATTCCGAGGCAATATTGTAGGTCGCACTGCCACTGCCGTAGTTCAGCTTGTTCGGATTTTTCCTGGCAGCATCGAACAGTTCCGCCGCTGTCTTGTATGGCGAACTGCTCGGCACATACACACCCATCGGTGAAAACGCGACGCGCGCCACGGGCTCAAGGTCGGTCAGCGGGTCATACGGCAGCTTTTCGTACAGCGCCACATTCGTCGTCACCGGCCCGTTGGCAGCCCACAGCAGCGTGTAGCCGTCGGGGTGGGATGAGATCACCGTCTGTACTGCAATGATCGCGTTGCCGCCAACCTTGTTCTCGATGACCACCGGCTTGCCGAATGCGCTTTCCAGCCGCTTGGCAGTGTAACGGGCAATCGTGTCCGTGCCTGACCCCGGCGGATAAGGCACGATGAACTTGATCGGCTTGTCCGGAAAGGCCGGCTGCGCTGCAGCCGGGCATGCTGCGAGTACGGCGATAGCAGTCACTGCGCCGCACAGAATGTTCTTCATAGTGTCTCCTCTCTTCTTGATCATGCATCGCTCCCGATGCCCACCTTCATTGCCGCGTGTGCAATACCACGCGGCCAATCACTTCCCGTCCCGAGATGGCGGCCAGCGCCTCGCGGAATGAGTCGAGCCCGAACGCCTTGTAGGTGTGCGGGCGCAACGCTCCTTCTTCCACCCACGCGAACATCGCAGCAAAAGCCGCGCGCACGCGCGCCTCCATGCCGGCTGGCGGCGCCTGCCGCGCCCATCCCATGTAGTAGCCCCAGTAGATGCCGATGACGGTCACATTCTTGACCAGCACGAGATTGGCCGGCACCGTCGGAATCTCGCCGCCGGCAAACCCCATGGGAATCAAGCGGCCATCCGGAGCAATGCAGCGCAGCGACGTGTCGAACGTCTGGCCGCCCACCGGATCGAAAATCACGTCCGCGCCGCGCCCGGCTGTCACATCGAGCACAATCTCCCGGAACGACTGTTCCCGATAGTTGATGACGAGATCCGCACCATGCGCCTTGGCGGCTGCGAGCTTGTCCGCACTGCCGGCGGTCGCTATGACCGTGGCCCCAAGTTTCTTGCCAATTTCGATGGCAGCGAGCCCGCTACCACCTGCGGCACCATGCACCAGCAGGTATTCGCCCGGCTGCAGATGCGCGCGCCACTTGAGCGCCCCATAGGCGGTAGCGTAGATGGTTGGAAACTGTACCGCCGCATCGAAATCGACCCCATCCGGCAAGGCGAATACCGTGGACTCCGGTGCCACGGCCACGTCGGCATAGCCGCCGGATCGCACGCCTGCGACAACACGGTCGCCGGGGCGAAACAATGTCACCTCCGGTCCGCAGGCCTCCACAATGCCCGCGACTTCCGTCCCCGGCGTGAATGGCGGTTCCCAGCGATTCTGATGCTTGCCTTCGATCACCAGCAGGTTGGCGAAACTGACACCCGCCGCATGCACGGCGATACGGACGCCACGCGCAGGCAATGGCGGCGGCGCAGTCTCCATGACTTGGGCATGCTCGAGGCCGAGCGCGGGGCAGACCACGGCTTTCATGCAGTCGCCCCGTGCCGCCCTGCGCCGGCCGCAAAACGGCTAGCACCCGCCTGCGCCTCGATCTGCTTGGCCTCGGCCGCCAGCTCGGTTTCCAGCGCCAAGGCAGCCTCGGTCGACATGCCGTCCTGCCGGTAGGCCGAGGCGCGATCGGAACGCATGGCGATCTGGGGAAATTCGCAGATGGTAGCCGCCAGTGCCTCCGCGGCCTGCCGTGCCGTGCCATCCGGCACCACGCGATTTGCCAGCCCCATCTCCAGTGCCTCGCTGGCCGGTACGATGCGGGCTGTCAGCAGCATGTCGAGCGCGCGGCTCGTGCCGATCAGGCGTGGCAGCCGTACCGTGGTGCCGTCGCTCATCGGCACGCCCCAGCGGCGCGACAGCACGGCGAACGATGCCGATTCCTCGGCCACGCGCAGATCACACCACAGCGCCAGACCCAGCCCCCCAGCACAGGCATGCCCAGTGACCGCCGCAATCACAGGCTTGCACGCAGGGCGCGCCAGCGGGCCCTCGGCGCCAGCCCAGGCGTCATATTCAACGCCGCTGGCCAACTCCTTCAGGTCAGCGCCGGCACAGAAGGCTCCGCCTGCACCGCACAGCACCGCCACGCGGGCTTCCGCATCGTCTTCGAACGCACGCAGTGCGGCGCCAAGCGCTTGCGTTGCCTCGCGGTCCAGCGCATTGCGGACTTCGGGGCGATTGATCACGATGGTGGTCACGGGGCCCTGTTTTTCAACCAGTATCTTTTGACTCATGATGTCTTCATGCGAAGTGCGCCGATGCCTTACGCGGCATTGGCTGAATGGAAATGACTGCCGGCTCTCCGACGATGCGCATGCGGTTCATTTCTCGCCGTGCGAGGAATCCGGCATGGCCGCAAACTCGGCGCGAATCGCTGCGCTGTGCTCGCCGATTTCCGGCACGCGGCCGAGCGTTCTCGGTTCGCCCCTGAAGATCGCGGGAGGCGCGACGATTTTCGCCACACCGCGCGCGGTCGGCACGCTTGCGCGCCGCAGGTGCGGATGACTCGAGAGTCCGCGCACATCGTTGACGACGGCATACGCCACGCGTGCCTGCGCCAGCGCCTCGCGCAGCTGATCCGAGGTCATATGCGCCAGCACCGTGCCGATCTCGGCATCGAGCTGGGCCCGGTGTTCGACCCGGGCCAGGTTGCTGGAAAATTCCGGCTGTTCGAGCAGGTCCGGACGCTTCAGTACCTCCACGGCAAAACGCTGCCATTCCCCGTCGTTCTGCACGCCGATGAGTACGGTCTGTTCCGCGCCGAGCGCCCCGCCTACGGGATACGCGCCATACGGTGCAATGGTCGGATGCGACAGCCCGACACGTGGCCAGACAGTCCCGGCATAGTCGTAGTGCAGCAGCGGAACCGTCATCCAGTCACTCATCGCATCGAACAGCGACACGTGGATGGCGCTGCCTTCGCCGGTCCGGCCGCGCGCGATCAAGGCCTCGAGAATCGCGGCGTGCGCATACATGCCCGTACCTACGTCGCATGCGGAAATGCCGATGCGGCCCGGCGCTTCCGGCGTGCCGGTCACTGAGGCGATGCCGGTTTCGGCCTGCACCAGCAGATCGTAGGCACGCATGCCGGCATACGGGCCTTCTTCGCCATAACCGGTGATATCGCACGTGATCAGGCGCGGATAGCGCGCCCGCATCTCCTCCCAGCCGAAGCCGGCACGCTTGGCCGCGCCGGGTCCGAGATTCTGGATCAGCACGTCTGCCTGCGCGATCAGGCGCTGCAGCACAGCGGCATCCTCTTCCTTTGCAAAATCCAGAACGATTGATTCCTTGCCGCGGTTCAGCCAGACGAAGTAGGTGCTTTCGCCAAAGACGGCCTTGTCGTAGCCGCGCGCGAAATCGCCTTCGGCACGTTCGATCTTGATCACGCGCGCGCCCGCATCCGCGAGCCTGGAAGATGCATAAGGCGCTGCTGCGGCCTGCTCCACCGCGACCACCAGAATTCCCTCGAGCGGTAATGCCATCGCCGTCTCCCGTGTATGTGGCGAATCCTTTCGATGTCGCAGCCCCCTGTCGGCTGCACTTCCATCGACTTCATATTTATAATGCTACGTAGTAGTATTATATCCGTCAAGACTCATTTACCCGTGCCCGGAAACACGCTTGTTCCTGTGCCATCTCGTTATAAAACCCGCCTTCACGGCCATCAACCGGATATGCCATGACGACCTGCGCCTTGCATTTCGAGCACCTCGATACGCCGTTCTTCGACGCGCGCCATCGGGAGCTGGCTCGCGAGCTGGACCACTGGGCAGCCGCCAATATCACCCATCCTGCCCCGACCGTTACCACCGACAGACGCCTGCTCGATGACCATTGCAGAACGCTCGTCCGGCAACTCGGCGAGGCAGGCTTCCTGCGGCACTGTGTTCCGCAAGTGGATGCTGCCGGCCACGCGGATATCGACACACGGGCCGTGTGCCTGGCACGTGAAATTCTCGCGCGCCACAGCGGCCTTGCCGATTTCGCGTTCGCCATGCAGGGTCTGGGGTCCGGGGCAATTTCACTGGATGGCAGTGCAGCCCAGCGCACGGCCTACCTCAACCGGGTCGCCTCAGGCACGGCCATCGCTGCCTTCGCCTTGTCGGAGCCCGGCGCGGGATCCGATGTGGGTGGCATGACATGCACCGCGGAGGCGGCTGGCGATGGCTACATCCTGAATGGCGAGAAAACTTGGATCTCGAACGGCGGCATCGCCGATTTCTATGTTGTGTTCGCGCGCGCACCCGGTACCATCCGCTCCAGCGGCATCAGCGCATTCATTGTCGATGCCGGCACGCCCGGCCTGGAAATCGCTGAACGCCTGGACGTGATTGCCCCCCACCCGCTCGCCCGCCTGCGCTTCAACAATTGCCGGGTAGCCGCGACGCAGCGGCTGGGTGCCGAAGGCGCCGGTTTCAAACTCGCCATGCGAACGCTGGATATTTTCCGCACCTCGGTCGGCGCGGCCGCGCTCGGCTTTGCCCGCGCGGCCCTCGCACAAGGACTGGAACGCGCTACGCAGCGCCGCATGTTCGGCACCACACTGGGCGCGATGCAGCTGACGCAGGCAACACTCGCAGACATGGCCACCCAGGTGGAATGCTCGGCCATGCTGGTCTACCGCGCCGCCTGGCTGCGCGATCAGGGCCGCACGATCTCGCGGGAAGCCGCCATGGCAAAACTGGTGGCAACGGAATCCGCCCAGCATGTCGCCGATGCCGCCGTGCAATTGTGGGGCGGTGCCGGCGTGGAAGTCGGCAGCATCGTCGAACAGCTGTACCGCGACGTGCGCGCCCTGCGGATCTACGAAGGTGCCAGTGAAGTCCAACGTCTGATCATCGGCGCATCGCTTCTCAAGCAGATGCAGCAAGATGCCGGCATCACGGCTGCCTGACCACCCTCACCCCGACAAAGACAAGGAGATTCGCATGACAGGTGCGCTGCATGGTTTGCGCGTCATCGACGCCACCAGTTTTGCTCTCGGTCCCATTGCCACGCAGATGCTCGGCGACATGGGTGCGGACGTCATCAAGGTCGAGCCTCCCGAAGGCGAGCCGACTCGTAATATCGGCCGCATGCGTTCGCCCCGCATGGGCTCGTTTTTCCTCAACATGAACCGCAACAAGCGCAGCATCGTGCTGGATCTCAAGCAGGCGGCCGGACAAGAAGTGCTGCATCGCCTGCTCGCGAGCGCCGATGTGTTTGTCCACAATATGCGCAGCAAGGCAGCCATCAAGCTGGGGCTCGACTACGATGCCCTCGCCGGCCGCTACCCCCGCCTCATCCACGCAACTGCGCAAGGTTTTGGTGCACGTGGCCGGTATTTCGACCAACCCGCCTACGATGATGTCATCCAGGGGCTCAGCGGGGTGCCCGGCCTCAACGCCCGCATGACCGGCACCGCAAGCTACGCCCCCATGCTGCTGGCCGACAAGCTCTGCGGCGTCTACCTGTACGGTGCCATCACCACCGCGCTGCTGCATCGCGAGCGCACGGGCAAGGGACAGGCCGTGCAGTTGCCGATGTTCGAGGTCATGACCTCGTTCAACCTGCACGAGCACATGGCCGACGCCGTGTTCGGCGCGCCCGGCGCGGCGGACGCAACTCCACCCGGCTATGCCCGCGTCTTCAGCCGCGTGCGTCGCCCCCTGCCGACACGCGATGGTTCAATCTGTCTCATTGCCAATACCGATGCGCAATGGCAACGCCTTTTCGGGCTCATGGATCGCCCGGAACTCGCAAGCGACCCGCGCTTTGCGACCATCAAGGAGCGCATGGCCAATCTCGATGCGCTCTATGACATCGTCGGAACCGCCCTCCTTTCACGCACCACGGCGGAATGGCTCGCGTTGTTCAGCGCAGCGGATGTTCCTGCCAGCCCGGCCAACGACGTCGCCGATGTCCTGCAGGATCAGCACCTGACAGACCGTGCCTTCTTCAGGACCTTCCAGCACCCGACGGAAGGCGATCTGCTGATGCCTGACATTCCGATTACCTATACCGATTCCCCTGGCGCAATTCATTGCGGGCCGCCACGGCTGGGCGAGCATACGCGGGAAATTCTTGCGTCGCTTGGTTATAACGCAGAGGAGATCGATAACATTTGTGGAGTGGACGACAAAGCCACCTGATACGTCAGGCAACGATATCTCTCTTACATCTCTTTCTTCGGAACAACGCGTGATGTGACGAAGGAAGTGCGCGACGTAATGCGTAACTATAATTGGATGGGCTACCTCCTTACTGGCTGATGCAGAGCAAGCAGAGGCTTCCGTTAATGAAGCATGCACTCAGCTATTTGCGGCTCCGCTGATGCTCAAGCCAGTAACATGCACACTGGCTTTACAACGCATCATCCCATCCCTGAAGTAGTTCAAGAAACAAGAAATACGTCGGAGAGCAAAATGATCTGGATAGACGCCGGAGTGGGCAGCCTTTGTGGCGCGCTTGCATGGCTCATTGCGAATCTTGTCGTTCGCGAAAGGAAAGCAAATAAGACCCGTTACCAACTGTTAGCCATACTACTTTTTTCGATCATCTTTGCAATCAGCAAAGTATGGCTTACACCGAAGCTTCACAGTCTCTATGCCGCTGCCACTATTGAGAAGGAAATTCTCAAAGCTCCTCCTTGGCAAGCGCTTAGAACCCATGATCCTGCTTCGTATCATTTATTGATTACTAGCGTCAAGGCGCAAATACAGCAAGGGAAAAGCGTCAAAGAAGTCGTGACCGAAACTCGCAATCGCATCGCCCCCATCATCCTGAAACGAATGCCGAACACGCATGACGATATCGCGGTGAACTACATGCGCACCAATCTCGACGAACTCAAAGAGTTGATGGCAGACCCTGACGACTATTGCTATCGCTTCCTTTTCCCTGAGTACGCAGAACCCGTCAATTTCATACCGCGGCTCAAAAAAGAAACCATTCAGCGCGACTTGGATGCGCTGGCATCTGTCATTCGCACGTCCGCAACATCCCCTTTGCCTGCTCCCACAGAGGCACAGGTACAACCGACCTTGGCACGAGAGTTTACGTCGCTCGCGCACAAATACGGGGCAGATTGGGAACTCATCAACGCGCCACAGCAAACCCTTCAGGCACGGAGAAAGGTTTGCACAATGAGCATGGAAATGTTCGAGAGTCTGCTTGCACTCCCGCCAGAACAGTCAGGCCCTGCACTTCGATACCTGATGACCTTGCGCTAACGCATCCAACAAACAAGGCTTTTCCCGGCACCTCGTACCAACTCAGCCATCACAGCATGGATCCCTGGTCGCAAAAAGGTTGCTGAACGCAGAGCCATTTTGAGTGTCGAGTATTCCCACCCTGGGAATACAGTCACTGTATGCATATCCATAAATGAAAACAGCGCCCTTGTAAGGCGCTGTTTTCATTGGGTATTTCTGGGGTGGCTGATGGGACTCGAACCCACGACGACAGGAATCACAATCCTGGACTCTACCAACTGAGCTACAGCCACCATTGTCTCGGTTGCCCGTCGATTGGACTGGCTTCCGAAGAAAAACGAGATTATACAAATGTTTTGCCCGTGTGGCTAGTCCGCCCCGACGCCAGCTGCACATTTTTACGGCTCTCTCGACACTCGACGGTCCGGAATGCCACGCGATCAGGCTGCCACCGGCATCCGCAGGTGTGCACGAGCGCCGGCGAAAAGCGCCTCGACATCGGCCCGCGTATGGACCTCCTTCAACCGCGCCATTTCCGACAGCTCACGCCGCCACCCGCGTGCACCGCCTACGCCGCGGTACAGGCCCAGCATGTGCCGCGTGACGCCGGCTGCGTGCCCGCCGGATTCGACCCAGCCGGCCAGATAGTCCAGCATGCGTTCCTCGACAGCTTCGCGGCTGGGCGGCAGTCCGGCGGCCCCGTAGAAGCGTCCATCGAATGCAGCCATGAAATACGGGTTGTGATAGGCCTCGCGCCCGATCATGACACCATCGACATGCTGCAGATGGACATCCATCGCCTCGAGGGTATCGATGCCACCGTTGATCACGATCTCCAACTCCGGAAAATCACGCTTTAGCTGATACGCGACTTCGTATTTGAGCGGCGGAATCTCGCGATTCTCCTTGGGACTCAAGCCCTTGAGAATGGCATTGCGGGCATGCACGATGAAGACCTCACAGCCGGCCTGCGCCACCGTGCCCACGAAATCGCGGACGAAGGCATAGTCTTCCACAGTATCGATACCGATCCGGTGCTTCACAGTGACCGGAATCGACACCGCATCACGCATGGCGCGCACACCATCGGCCACGAGCGCAGGCTCAGCCATCAGGCAGGCGCCGAACGCGCCGCGCTGCACGCGCTCCGATGGACAGCCGCAGTTCAGGTTGATCTCGGCATAGCCCCATTGTTCGCCCAGCTTCGCGGCCGCGGCCAGATCAGCTGGCTCGCTACCGCCGAGCTGAAGTGCGACCGGGTGCTCATGTGCGTCAAACGCCAGATGCCGGGCAACGTCGCCATGCAACAGCGCCCCGGTTGTCACCATCTCGGTATAGAGCCAGGTATGGCGCGACAGCTGTCGATGAAAGTAGCGGCAATGGCGGTCGGTCCAGTCGAGCATCGGCGCGACCGAGACACGGCGCGGATTGACATGGCCGGCGCGCGGGTCCGGAATGCCGGACGACGCGCCTGTATGCGACATAATTGCAGGCGGAAGAGGGGATGAAACGGATGACATGGGCGGCATTGTATTACGCCGCGCCATGTCATGCAGATGGTGCTCGCTGCTAACGTGCCCGGTAGCCAGCCGGCTCACCGGGCATGGCGCCCCTGAAGCGACGCCAAGCCGCGTAAGGGATGCGTGGCAGCACTCCATGGGGAGGCGAAAAAGCGCGCAATGTCCTCCCGGCTGACTGCATCGACATCGGCGTGCTGCCAGGCCGGACGGTGATCCTTATCGATGGCCAATGCGCGGATGCCTTCCACGCCATCGCCGCCAGCGAAGACGTGGCGCATCATGCCGAGCTCAGCCTGCAGCTCCTCGGTTATGCTGCAAGAGCGAGCACGGCGTACCTGCTCGAGCGCCACGCACATCATGAGCGGTGAACGGCTGCGCATCATCGACCGTGTCTGGCGCGACCATTCGCACTCATCCTGCGCAAGCGAAGCCAGGATCGCCGGCACATCCGGAGCGGCAAAATGACGATCGATCTGCGTCCGCCGGGCCGCCAGCACGTTCGGCATCACGCTGAGGTCAGCACGATGCGGGGTACAGGCATCGCGCAGCGCGGCCAGCACCGCATCCCCATCACTGAACACCTGCTCGCGCAAATGGGCCAGCACGCCCTGCAGCGCGGCAAATGGCAGGTAGTCATCCGCCAGTCCTGCGTACAGCGCCTCGGCGGCTCCGATCACGGCGCCGGTCACGCCCAGATACTCGCCCACGCGACCGGGCGCCTGCGCCAGGAACCAGCCGCCGCCCACATCGGGAAACAGGCCGATATTGGTCTCCGGCATGGCCATCTTGGTGCGTTCCGTGACCAGCCGCAGGTGTGCGCCTTGCGCAATCCCCATGCCGCCGCCCATCACCACGCCATCCATCAACGCGATCACGGGCTTCGAATAGGCGTGGATGGCATGGTCCAGCGAATATTCGTCGACAAAGTACTGCTCGAGCACGGTGTCCCATGACGCCGCCATCTGATGAAAAAAGCGGATATCGCCACCTGCGCAGAATGCCTTGCCACCCGCGCCGGCGATGATCACGGCGTGTACCGCCGGGTCCGCCTCCCACGCGCGCAAAGTGTCGCGCATGGTCAGCAGCATGCTGTGCGACAAGGCGTTGAGGGCCTGTGGACGGGCCATCGTCAGATAGCCGATACCGCCCTGCACTTCGCACTCGATCCAGTCCTGCATTGCTCTCTCCAGTGTCCTCCAGCCTCGAACTCTATCAGAGCCGCCTCCTGACCATGTCAGCACGCATGAAAAAAGCGCCCCGCAGGGCGCTTTTTCGATGAAGCAGCTAGCCGGCCTCAGGCTGCCTCGTCACGTGCAGCACGCTTGCGCTCGTGCTCTTTCAGGTGGCGCTTGCGCAGACGGATGCTCTTGGGCGTAATCTCGACGAGTTCGTCGTCCGCAATGAATTCCACTGCGTACTCGAGCGACATCTGGATCGGCGGCACGAGACGCACCGCTTCGTCGGTACCGGACGCACGCACGTTGGTCAGCTGCTTGCCCTTGATGGGGTTGACCACGAGATCGTTGTCCCGGCTGTGAATGCCGATGATCATGCCTTCGTACAGCGGATCGCCCGGCTTGACGAACATGCGGCCGCGATCTTGCAGCTTCCACAGCGCGTAGGCCACGGCATCGCCATCGTCCTGGCTGATCAGCACGCCATTGTGGCGCTCGCCGACACCGCCTTCGCGGAGCGGTGCGTAGTCGTCGAAGATATGGCTGATCAGACCGGTGCCGCGCGTCAGCGTCAGGAACTCTCCCTGGAAGCCGATCAGGCCACGTGCCGGAATACGGTACTCGAGACGCGTGCGGCCCTTGCCATCGGAGGCCATGTCGAGCAGTTCGCCCTTGCGGCGACCCAGCTCTTCCATGATGCCGCCCTGGTGGCTGTCCTCGACATCGACCGTCAGCAGTTCGTACGGCTCGTGCTTGACGCCGTCGATTTCCTTGATCACCACGCGCGGACGGGACACCGCCAGCTCGTAGCCCTCACGGCGCATGTTCTCGAGCAAAATCGTGAGGTGCAGTTCGCCACGGCCCGATACTTCGAAAATGGTGTCGTCGCCAGTATCAGCCACGCGCAATGCGACATTGGACTTCAGCTCGCGGTCGAGACGCTCGCGGATCTGGCGGCTGGTCACGAACTTGCCCTCACGGCCGGCCAGCGGCGACGTGTTGACGCAGAAGTTCATGGTCAGCGTCGGTTCGTCGACCTTCAGCATCGGCAGCGCATCCTGGGCTTCCGGTGCACACACGGTGCAACCGATACCGAGTTCTTCGATGCCGTTGATCAGCACGATATCGCCGGCTTCCGCTTCCTGAACGATCTCGCGCTCAAGGCCGCTGAACTTCAGTACCTGATTGACGCGACCCTTGATGGGGGCGCCTTCCGGACCGAACTTGACCACCACATCCTGCAGCGGACGCACACGGCCGCGCGAGATGCGGCCCACGCCGATCTTGCCGACGTAGCTCGAATAATCCAGCGAGATGATCTGCATCTGCAGCGGACCATCCGGGTTGTCGTCACGCACCGGCACCTTCTCGAGCACGGTGTCGAACAGCGGCTTCATATCGCCTTCACGCACATCATCGGTCAGCCCAGCATAGCCGTTCAGACCCGAGGCATATACAACCTGGAAATCGAGTTGCTCGTCGGTCGCCCCAAGCTTGTCGAACAGATCGAAGGTCTGGTTGATTACCCAGTCAGGGCGTGCACCCGGACGATCCACCTTGTTGATGACCACGATCGGCTTGAGACCGAGCGCGAGTGCCTTGCGCGTTACGAAGCGCGTCTGCGGCATGGGGCCTTCCACCGCATCCACGAGCAGCAGCACGCCATCGACCATCGACAGTACGCGTTCGACCTCGCCCCCAAAGTCAGCGTGCCCGGGGGTGTCGACGATATTGATGTGGGTGCCGTTGTATTCGACCGCGCAATTCTTCGCCAGGATCGTGATACCGCGCTCTTTTTCGATATCGTTCGAATCCATGACCCGCTCGGCCACTTGTTCGTTGGCGCGGAAGGTGCCCGCCTGGCGCAGGAGCTGGTCGACCAATGTGGTTTTGCCATGGTCGACGTGGGCAATGATGGCAATGTTGCGAATGGCGCGGGACATAATGTCAGGCTCGCAGTAATCTAAAGTGAAGCCTGAAATTATAGCATGCTGCAGTGCAAGAGCCGTGTCGCTGCGGTACCTTGCCCCCCTGCGTTACAACTTCACCAGGCGTTCCGGGCGCAAGGCACCCGCCTCGATGCGCGCCACACCGAGTAAAGTGGCGTCTGAATCACGGTAGACCCGCACCAAGATGTCAGTACCCAGCGACCTCCCGCCGCCCAGTACGTCGCGCAAGGCCAGTCGCTGGCCATGGCCGAAACGGCGCGCGCTTTCCGCATCAAGACGTACTTCTGGCAAAGTCCCAAGAAGGCGATCGACCGGCGCCAGCAGTGCCGGGCGCGTCGCATCGTCGCACTCGCCGAGTTGCTCCAGGGTCAGCGCGCTATCCAGTGACAGCGTCCCGACACGGGTCCGTCGCAGCGCGGTGAGATGCGCTCCACAACCGAGATGCCGGCCAATATCCTCGGCCAGCGTCCGGATATAGGTGCCCTTGCTGCACAACACGCGCAAGGTCACCTCAGGCACTGCGCACGACAGCACTTCGATCTCATGGATGGTCACCGCGCGTGCCGCGCGCTCTACTACCTCACCGGCGCGCGCATAAGAATAAAGTGGCTTGCCATCTTTCTTGAGCGCCGAATACATCGGTGGAACCTGTTCAATCGGCCCGAGAAAAGCGCGAGCCGCTGCCTCCACGGAGTCGGCATCGCACGTCACCGGCAGCTCCTTCAACACCTCACCTTCGGCATCACCGGTGGTCGTTTCTTGCCCCAAGCGCAGCGTCGCGACGTATTCTTTGTCGGCGTCGAGCAGATCTTGAGAGAATTTGGTGGCCTCGCCAAAACAGAGCGGCAACAGGCCAGTAGCCAACGGATCGAGCGTACCGGTGTGACCAGCCTTGTTGGCGCGCAGCAGGCGCTTTGCCCTGACCAACGCATCGTTGGAAGATAAGCCGAGCGGCTTGTCGAGCAGCAGCACGCCATGTACGTCGCGGCGCGGCAGCCGCGCCGGCCGCTCGGCAGGCAGCGTCCCCGTCTGTCGGGTGGGAGAAGAATCGTAGGTATCAGTCACAGGAGACAATGATGTCAACGTGGTCAGGCTTCGTCGTCTTTGGCGCGCGTGGCGTTGGCCTCGTCAATGAGGCGCGACATCTCCACGGCGTGACGCACGGAACCGTCATAATGAAAATGCAGGGTCGGTACCGTATGGATATGCATGCGCTTGAACAGTAGCGAATGAAGGTAGCCGGCGCGCTCGTTCAGGATCGCGGCAGCGACCTCCGGTTCGGCGCCCAGCACAGTGAAATGCACTTTGGCATGCGCGTAGTCTGGCGTCAGCGTGACGCTCTGCAAGGTCACCAGCCCCATGCGGGGATCGCGGATCTCGCGCTGGATCATTTGCGCCAAATCCTTCTGGATCTGATCGGCGATGCGCAGATTGCGCGGTGGAGTGCTTTTCTTAGCCATGATGAAATTATCCTGTCGGGATTGACTGCCCGGGCAGCGAGCGCGGTACGCGCTCCGGATAGGCGTTCACGACGGGCCTGCAGCGGGATGACCGCTCGCCATATCGTGCGTTGGCCTGATACATATCGATGCCAACCGTCGGGCCTCCTACGGAACGTCTTGCCCCAAAAGCAAACGGCGCACATGATGTCGCGCCGTTGCAGATCTCGCGGTACAGCAACCGGAAGAGCGCGAGCTC